>JAFAEA010000173.1 GCA_023424355.1 Chloroflexota bacterium
GCGCCCATCATGAACACTTCGCCGTGGGCAAAGTTGATGAGCTCAACAATGCCGTACACCAGCGTGTATCCCAGTGCGATCAGAGCAATCAGCGAGCCGGTAGCCAGCCCGATGATGATCATCTGAAAAAATAACGTCCAATTCATCGTTTCATCCCAACCCATTGCGGCTTTGTCCGGGTCGAGGATTTAGGCACCATCGACCCGGCTTAAGCAATCCGGATCAGGTTTCCCTGATCCGGATTGGATCACCAGTGTTTCGCGAACCCAGGTTTAGGATTCCGGAGGTGTAATCACGTCCTGGAAGCTGAACACTCCATCAGCCACGACGTTGATCGAAAGCTGGGAGGTATCCGGGTCACCGGTTTCGGTGAAGCTCCAGGTACCGGCCAGACCGACAAAGTCGGTAGTGCCCATCATCTCCGCCAGGATCGCAGCGCGATCCTTGGTGGCTGCAGCATCGATACCGTTGAGTGCCACCACGGCAGCCTGGAAGGTGTAGGAGCTGTAGCCATCTGGTTCGCGACCGAGGCGATCGCGCATCAACTGTGCCCACTCAGCACCCGGTCCTTCCAGCTCTTCCGGCGGCAAACCACCGAAGGTGATGAGTGCACCAGTGGCTGCGTCTCCGGCACCATCAATGAACTCCTGATTGAAGAGGCCGTCCGGACCCATGAAGGTCACCTCATCGGCATCTGGCATCACTTCACGCATATCCTGCATGAGCTTGGAGGCATTGAGGCTCACAATGGCACCGCAGTACACGATATCCGGGCCCATGCTGGCAATACGGCTCATGAGTGCCTGGTACTCAGGGGCGTTGGCATCGAAGGCTTCGAAGCCGAGCACTTCACCACCGAGTTCGGCGAATACGGTCTGGAACACATCGGCGAGACCGCGTCCGTAGGTCTGGTTATCGTGCAGCACGAACGCACGAGCCTTACCAAGACCGTTGACGGCGTAGTTGGCACCGGCGGATCCCTGAAGATCATCGGCGGCGATAACGCGCATGTAGTTGCGCTCACCGGTTGGGTAGAGCACATCCGGATAGCCTTCCGGATTTAGCGGGTTTTCCTTGGTCAGCTGAATGGCAGTATTGGCCGGGCTGATCTGAGCGAGGCCTGCCTCGTTGGTCAGCGGAATCGAAACTTCGGCAGCACCGGAGTTATAGGTTGCGATGTAGACCATACAGTCTTCATCAGCGATGGCCTTGGAAGCATTCTCGGCCTCCAGCACACCGTCCCAGCTACCGTTGTTGGCAGCGATACCGTCATCCAGTGGTTCGTACTCGATGGCATAGCCACCGGCTGCACCACCCCAGAGTTCCACGGCCAGCTTCACGGCTTCGGCACTATCGCCACCGATCTGCTCATATGCGGCGCTCATCGGCCAGGAGCTGTACAGACGAATAACGCCGGCATCTGTGGTTTCGATATGCTCAACATCCAGGCGACCAATGGTGCCAGGGCCGAGCGAACCTGCCGGCGATGCTTCTGGCGAAGCATCCTGAGCCGCAGCTCGCAGATGTCCACCAATAGCGGTGGATGTCACACCGAGTGCGAAGGCCCGCACGATAAAGTTGCGGCGATCTACTTTCCCCGCCCGAAAGTCGGATACGAGAGCATCAATCCGGGAGTCGACCATTTTTTCGTTACCTCCGTTTTCGGGCAGGTGCCCAATTGCGAAAAACACGTTTCGGCACAACATATGCCGAGATCGGGCGCACGAGCCCGAGGATAAAAACGTGGTCAGACCTGAGTCGATACCGCCATTGGTTCGAAACAGAGGGTGGCATCGTTGCCCCCGCACGTTCTTTACTGGTTGTCTGATTGGGTGGAACCTTAATCGGAATGAATACAAAATGTCAACCAAACGGCCGTATCGATGAGGAATCCATGACCGATTAACTTCATTGACGCACAAACAATCACGCAAGAAATTTGTGGCGATTGCACAGAACCTCGCTCAAAACACCAAAAGCGCATCCTGCTATGGCGTGATCTGAAGCAACTTCTTCCATAAAGATGCGACCACCCAGATTGCCTGCGATAGCATGGAGATGGGGTCTATACTTCCGCATCAATAGTGGCCTGTTTCAGGTACGGTACGCGTGGAGCCAGTTAACATTGAATCCGAACGATTCCAACAACATTTTCGATAGTGATGATCTGCTTCCGGATGAATCCATTTCCCAGGATCGCAAGGCACTGGAGCCCGTTCTGCAATCGCTGAAGGATGCCGGGTATTACGCCTATGGCATGGTGAACGAGCACAACGTGTGGACTATTGCCGCCGACGACGAAATCGGTCGTGTTGATGTGCGCGTTGGTCAGGACGGATTCGAAGTGGTGTTGTGGATGAGCTCGCCCGGCCTGTATGCCGATGAGGAAAGCCCATTCAAGCAATCCTCCCTCGCCCGTTTGGCGCGAATCGCCTTGCCCCGGATCTCCCGTGGTTTCCTCGAACCGCATCAAACAGCCAGTTGGGATGAAGTGGATCAGGGTGTGGCGGTGACGGAACACTACGAGCTTCCATTCACCCGGGCCGCCGATATCGGCCCATTTGTGCGGGAGAATCATCCGAAATTGGAAGAGCTCCTTACCCTCATCGAACGCCAACTCGATTAGCCCAAAGGACCATTTCCATGAGCCAGCAACTGACCGCCGAGCAAGCCTCCACCAATATGTGGAAGTGGAAATGGCGCCGTCGAATCGCGGTTGCCCAGGGGCAATATGAAGCCGAATTGGTGATACGCGGCGGCAAGGTTCTTAACGTCTTCACCGAGGAACTAATCGAGGCCGATGTTGCGATCGATGCCGGCATGATCGTTGGCATCGGCGACTATCCGCTGGCCCGAAACGAGATCATGCTCAACGGCGAGATCATCGCTCCTTCCTTTATCGATGCGCATATCCACACGGAGGCGAGCCTGTTGTGGATGCCTCGCTTCGCCGAAGCGGTGGTGCCACACGGAACTGGTGCGATTGTTACCGATCCCCACGAGATGGCAAATGTCGCTGGTCTCAATGGGATTCGCGCCATGCAGACGGCAGCAAAGAATGTTCCATTACATGTGCGCTTCACTGTGCCGAGCTGCGTGCCTGCCAGCGAACATGAAAGCCCGGGTGCCGAATGGCCACTCTCGGATATTGAGGAGATGCTGACCTGGGACGATGTGGTTGGACTCGGCGAGATGATGAACTTCCCGGCCCTTTTGGCCGGAGATCAGAACATCGCGGCCATCATGGCTGCTGCCCGCGGCCACAAGGTCGATGGCCACAGCCCGACGCTCACGGGGCCGGCGCTCACTGCGTACATCGGGGCCGGTATCGGTTCCGATCACGAATCGGTGGAACTTGAGGAAGCGCGGGTGAAACTTCGCAACGGCACCATGATCATGATCCGCGAAGGGTCAAGCGAAAAGAATTTGCATGAACTCCTGCCACTCGTCTCGGATACCACCTATCCGCGCATCTGTTT
>JAFAEA010000191.1 GCA_023424355.1 Chloroflexota bacterium
CCGGTGCAGGCGGTTTCTCGTGAAGACTATCTCGCCAGCATTGAACAATCCGTCAGCAGTGGTGCCTGGGCCACGTATCTCATTATCGGATCCTCAGCTGCGCTCGGCATGGTGGCTTCCATCAACACGCTTTTCATGAGCACATTGGAGCGAAGCCGCGAGTTCGCCGTCATGAGGCTGGTTGGTGCCACGCATGCCCAGGTTCGAGGAATAGCGATACGCGAGGGGTCACTGGTTGGCCTCTACGGAGTGGGTGTTGGAATAGCGTTGGCGCTCCTGAGCGCTATGTCTGTGAGTATGGCCATGACGGGAGACATATCGGCCATTCGCGCACCGATGCTCCCCGTGATTCTTGCTGCTATTGTCGCGTTCGCCGTCTGCGTCGCGTCCATGTACTTACCGGTGAGTATGGCGTTGCGGAAGAATCCCATGGAAGAGGCGGGCATCAAGGAATAATCCCGATTCGCCAACACGCAAAGAGACCGCAGCATGCCAGCTGCGGTCTCTTTGGTGACTGAAGATTCTAGTCTTCCGGTGTGGATACTGGTGTTCCCAATCCTGGATCAGGTCGTTCGTCCGGATGCTGCTTGCCTTCCGGAATCTGAGCATCTGGCGTTGGGGAAACAATCGGTGTCGCACCGTAATCGGCACGCACGGCTGCCACTTCCTCGGCAGTTACCGGTGGTGAATCGTTATCCCACTCCTGGCGGACGAATGTCAGAATTGAGGCAATGTCCTGATCAGAATAGGTGGTGTTGAATCGAGGCATACCTCCGCGACCATACAACACGGTGTAGATGAACAGGGTCGGATCATCCAGTGTGGCGATACCTCCCTGATTCAGCGGCAGGTAAATGCCCGGTACACCATTACCATCCACCTGGTGACAGGCGACGCAGACGGTGTAATAGATCGATGCACCTCGAGAGATCATCTCGTCCTCAGTCATCTCCGGAGTCGCATCTTGCGCGGTGGAGAGGAGTGGAACGGATATGAGCACGGTCATACCGATGATTGAAAGCAACGTGACGATGCGTGCATTGGTATTGAACTTCATGGCAATTCCTCCTAACCCTGCATCACGCGGGTATGAAGTTTCTCAACCTGCATCCACGCGGATTGAACTGCGCCTTCCATCCAGGCATTCAGGTGGCTCAGGTGCTCGCCCACGAGATAAATGCGGCCATCTGGCTCCTGCAGAATCGGCATTACCTGCTCGCGGCTCTCGGCCGTGAAGCTTGGCCACGCACCGAGGCTGTACGGCTCCAGATGCCATGCCACCGAGAAGGCACTGATGTACTCATCGTGCACCTGAGGGTGAATCTTGCTGCCCAAATCGAGCGCCAGTTGGGCTCTATCTTCATATGGTAGCGAGCTGACGTACGCGGCGTTATTGCCAAAGTTGTACATACCAAGCATCACGCCACCTTCTTCCAGAAGATAGCCGTCATCCGGATAGCTCAGGATGCCGAGAATTGGATCGTTCGAGAAGCTTTGGCCACCATAGATCCAATCATCCTGTTCCCAGAATCTGCGCTTGTAGCCGATTCCCATGCGCAAAGCCATAGCGTATGGCACAGAGCGGATGGCGGTGTTCATGGAATCGCTGAAGTTGACACTCACCTTCAGCAACGCTGAAAGAGGAATATTGCACATCACGTAATCGCCACGCTCTTCCACCGATTCGCCGGTTTCGGAATCGGTGTAGGTGACGGTGACACCATCTTCGTCCTGATTGATTTTGGTGACAGGCGAGTTGAGCTTGAGGCGATCGCCGAAGAACTCGCGGAACGCCACGTCATACAGCTCGCGCATACCGCCCTTTGGCTTCACCATGGTGGTTTGCCAATCGAACACGGCAGTAGCAGCCAGATAGCCACCAGCGGATTGCATCATGCTATCTGCAAACGGCAGCAGATCCTGCAATGGATACGGATCGTTCACTGATCCAGCCGAGTGTACATCTGGTAACACATCGAAACCGCGATGGTCGGATGGTTTGTAGCTGAGATCTTTTGCATCCAGAACACCCCAGTTGATGAGGTAGCTCTTCCAGTGCTCCAGATCTTCTTCCGTCAGTTCTTCGTCGAGGGCGTTCTGATCCAGCGCCTGAGCAAGATACTGACTGGAATATCCGGCCATATCTGCCTGCAATTCATGCAAGCGCATTTTCTTGCCGTTGAGGCCGCCATCCACATTATCTGCATATACCCAGCCATTGAGATTGAGGTTCTTGTGATCGATCAATGGCACATTGAGTTCTCGGCAGTAGTGGAAGAAACCGTTGTGATAGAACGGTACGCGGCTTGGTCCCGCATCCCACCAGAAGCCTTCCGGCCAATCGCAGGTTTGCACACCCTTGCCGTACTCCTCGCCGGATTCGCCGTTGCGAATGGTCCAGGCATGGCCGCCGACTCGATTGCGAGCCTCAATGATGCTGACCTCATAGCCGAGGTTGATCAGCTCATATGCAGCGGGGCAGCCTCCGGAGCCAGTACCAATCACGATGACCTTGGTACCGTTGCCACTGCCATCCATCTTGGGTGGTTCTACCAAACCATCCATCGAGTTTTGGCCCCATGCATTCATGACATTGAGCATCGCGGCAGAACCGGACATCATTCCTGTCATTTGCAGGAATTGTCGCCGGGTTAGTGAAGAACCAACACGCGCTGAGCGTGCAGATTTCGCAGTCATAGGGTCTCCTCTCCCAATGATCCCAGGTTCACTTGTACTCTGTCTACAGTGTTCCGAACCGAGCCGAAATAGTCAAGCGTTTTTGTTTCGCTTTACTATTTCCTGGCATTTGCGGAGCCAAAACACCGAATCTCGATCAGGCGAGTATTTAGAAAGAGGACAACTGCCGTTGAACAATGCAAGTTTCGTTCCCGCGCGCGAGTTATCGCATCAGCTTGCTCTCCAAATCGAACCGAACCTTCAGAGAGTTGCTCCGGGCCGGCCATTTGCGCTTGCGCTGATTGGTCCTGGATCGGATGTGCTTGGTCTGGATACCGCACGGAGCATGGATCACGATTGGGGACCGCGGCTCACGGTGGTGATCGATGAATCGCATCTCGATGAGATGAGAGACGTTATCGCCACGAATCTGGATAGCCTTTTGCCGGGAGATATCGCCGGATTTCCCACGCGATTTTCGCGTCATGGGGACGGTACGTTGAAAATCGATGCAAATGGCGATGTCCATCGCATTCAGGTTGAATCGGTAACGTCGTTGTTGCAGCGGCATCTTCTTATCGATAACATTGCGGAGCTTGATCTCCCCACCTGGCTCGCAACACCGATGCAATCACTGCTTGAGCTCACGGCAGGAGCGGTATTTGTCGATGATGCCGGAGATCTGACTAACCTGCGGCGGCAGTTGAGCTTCTATCCGGAAATAGTGTGGCGATATCAGCTGGCTGGATTGTGGATGAGAATCGGCCAAATCAATCCGTTTGTCGGGCGAACCGGCGAGGTGGGGGATCACGCGGGTTCAGCGACGATAGCTGCCTCGATTGCGCGAGATCTGATGCGCGTCGCGCTTGTGCAATCTCGAAGCTATGCGCCATACGCCAAGTGGTTAGGTGCAGCATGCACCCACACGGAAATTGGCCGTTCGATCGTCCCGCATCTTGAGAGCGCTCAGCTGGCCGATACCTGGGAAGCGCGCGAGCAAGGAATCAATCGCGCCGGTGCCTTGTTGATTGAACAGTTCAACCAGCTGGGACTCGTCGACGAGATTTCCACGGAGGCAACGCAGTTTCACGCGCGACCGTTCTATGTGCTCCCGGCCGAGGAGATTGCGGAGAGCCTCCGAAGATCATTGTCGGGTACCGGTCTGGATCGGCTGTCGGCCACGCTCGGTGGAATCGATGTCATCACCGATTCCACCGATGCTCTGGGATCACACGAGTTCCGACGTGCAGTCCGGGAGATGATCCGGACTGCACTATCAGCTAACTAGCTGCGCCGGGAGAGTCGCATGCCGATGGCTCCCAGAGCCAGAACCGTCATCACGGCAAGTGGCAGGTAGATGTTGCTGCTCTGGGCACCGGCTCCGGTTTCAGGCAGGGATGTCACCGGGCTCGATCCAGAATTGTCGCCGGGATCGGAGGGCGGTGTTGTTGCCGTTGGCACCACCGCTTCGGTCGGAACTTCGGTGGGTGCAGGAGTCTCCGTGCCCGGTGTTTCGGTTGGAGCTTCGGTTGGCACTGGCGTTTCGGTACCGGGGTTTTCGGTTGGCTGCTCAGTTGGTACCGGTGTTTCTGTGCCCGGTGTTTCAATTGGATCCTCGGTTGGTGCCGGTGTTTCTGTTCCCGGAGTTTCGGTGGGGTCCTCAGTTGGAATCGGAGTCTCCGGGACCGGCGTTTCGATTGGATCCGCAACAAGCTGCAGGCTCAGACCAGACACGCCTTCTGGTGCGATTGTGGTCGTTACCGTTGCCTCTTGATAGCCAGAAGCCGTGGCGCTCACGGAAACATCGGTACCCACAGCAAACACCGCATCGCT
>JAFAEA010000266.1 GCA_023424355.1 Chloroflexota bacterium
GCCTGGGCCTCGACATCATCCGGATTTTGGGCGACGACCGTTTGCTGAAGTGCGACCTGATCGACGTTGTAATCAGGGGTCGGTTCCGAATCATCCGGCAAGATGCTGCCCCAATCAAAAGCTGCCAAACCGGCTGCCAACATAGAGAACACCACAACGGAGACCACAATGATGTACATGATCGGAGTTTTGGAGTTGGCTGTGGATGATGGAGGCTCTGGCTTTTGCCTTCTGGAGCGTCGATTCTGCGACATTTGGGCGCCTTTGCAATGGAACAAAATTGATTCTCACAGTTGGGCGTGCAATCTGTGTTGAGAAAATGTACACTACATCTCGCGGCGCCGAGAGAGCTTGGCAGCACTCGAGTGGTCTTGGTATACTAACGCCGCCTTGTGAAGCAAGTGCTGCCGAACTAGCTCAGTTGGTAGAGCAGCTGTTTCGTAAACAGCAGGTCGCCGGTTCGAGTCCGGCGTTCGGCTCCGAGCTTCACAACACTTCCGCCGAAGTGGCGAAACGGCAGACGCGCTACGTTCAGGGCGTAGTGGGGGTAACCCCGTGGGAGTTCAAATCTCCCCTTCGGCACCACGAGGCTGGTCTTTAGGACCAGCCTCTTTTTTGTGCTCATAAACCTGGTAGTTCAACACGTTCTCACTGATTGCCGAGGCCCATCTCTTGCATCTACTAATCAATGGTGAGACATTATGCGTGTCAAAATTCCTTTCCTGGGACGGCGGATTTCCTGACAGCCCCGGAAATGAACGAAAGGATATTCAGATGTTTTCACGAGACTTTTCTCGTCGTCACTTCCTGGCATCCAGCGCAGCCGCAGCCGTTCTCGGTACCGCAAAGCTGGCTTCCGCGCAGGATATTCATGGCAATGCAACACCAGGCGCCTCCCCGGTAGCGGAGGATTCCTTGCCGGCTGTCCCACCGGAGTTTGGTACCGAAACCAACTGGCCGGTTGAAGGCTACGACCTCGCCTTCACCCGCAACGCGTTGGGAAGCAACATCTCGTCCGATACCATCGGCACACTTGGCGATGCCTGGAAGATGCCGATCGAAATCAGCGCTGCCTACGGTGCTCTGGTATCTGGTCCGGCAATCGTAGATGGTGTCATCTACCAGCAGGACGCGATGAGCAACGTATACGCCGTCAACCTGGAGACCGGCGAGACCATCTGGACCATTGAGCACAACGAAGCGGTTCCATCTGGTGGCCCGAACGGTGTTTCCGTGGCCTACGGCAACGTGTACTACACCGTTGGCGGTCCGGCCGATGTCATCTGCGCCAGCGCAGCCGATGGCACCGAGATCTGGAAGACCAACGTTCGCGGTATCAAGCTGGAAGGTATCACCATTCAGCCGTCCATCTACGACGGCAAGGTTTACGTGAGCACCATTCCGGGAACCGTGGAAGGCTTTTACGGCGGCGGCGAGCGCGGACACATCATCTGCATGGATGCCACTACCGGCGCAGTCATCTGGTACTTCGATACCACCACTGATAACCTTTGGGGCAACGCCCTGGTTAACTCCGGTGGCGGTCTCTGGCACGCTCCTTCGTTCGACGAAGAAGGCAACATCTACGCCGGTACCGGTAACGCAGGTCCGTACCCGGGCACTGAGGAGTTCCCGAACTCCACCAGCCGCCTTGGCGACAACGACTACGCCAACTCCACACTGAAGATTGATCCGGAATTCGGATCTCTCATTTGGTACAACAACATCAAGCCGTTCGACCTGTTCGACCTGGACAATCACCTCACTCCGGTGCTGGTTGAGGATGCCGATGGCCGAAAGCTCGCCGTCTCCTCCGGTAAGCACGGTGTTGTGGTTGCTCTCGACCGCGAGACCGGTGAAGAAGTTTGGCGAACAGAAGTTGGCAAGCACGAGAATGACAACCTCACCGAGATCCCGGAAGGCGAGCAGATCACCGTTTTCCCAGGCACCCTCGGTGGCGTGGAAACCCCAATCGCTGTAGCCAACGGCAAGGTCTTTGCCCCGGTCTACAACATGGCTTCCGTCTACTCGGGTAGCGCACTCGATCCTTCCTCGATCGACTTCCTTGGCGCCACCGGTCAGCTCGTCTGCCTCGATCTCGCCACTGGTGAGATTCTGTGGGACGTTGCCGAGCCGAAGGGCAGCCTCGCTGCCGCCACTGTCGTCAACGACGTTGTGTTCACCGGCTGCCTCGATGGCGTTGTTCGCGCCTACAACACCGAAGATGGCTCCCTGCTGTGGACCTACCAGGCCACCGCTGGTTTGAACGCTCCGTTCACCATTTCTGGCGATTACCTCATCGTTCCGGCTGCCGGTCCATGGGCTGCATCCGAGGACAGCTGGAGCGCTCCGGCCGATGGTGGTGGAGCCACACTGATCGCCCTCAGGCTTGGCGGCACCCCACAGGGTGACGAGCCAGCTGCTGCAGCTTCACCGGAAAGTGAAGAAGCCGCTACACCAGCAGGCGAAGACGCCGGTGGAGAGACCATTCAGGTCAACGCCATCGACATCGGATTCGATGTCACCGAGCTTTCCATCGCTGCCGATACCGATGTGACGATCACCTTCACCAACACCGGTTTCCTCGAGCATGACTTCGCGATCGAAGGTACCGATTTCCAGACTGCCATCCTTCAGAATGGTGGTACAGAGGATCTGGTCGTCAACCTCCCGGCCGGTGAGTACCTCTACTACTGCACCGTCGCGGGTCACCGCGAAGCAGGTATGCAGGGCACCCTTACGGTCGCCTAATCACCTCTGCGCAGGCGGGCTCTGAGCTCGCCTGCCAAATCGCCACTGGATTGCCTTAACACTGTGACAATCCAGTGGCGATGGTGTATAAATAGCGTGCCTCATCCCATGGCTGAGGCAGAGCCGCGCACGCGCGGCTGCACCTTAAGATGTGAACGTGTTTAGGAAGCAAGGGAATGATCGCTGATGGTCCGACCATCAGAGGAAAGTCCGGGCTGCAGAGAGTAAGGGTGCCTGGTGAAAGCCAGGGAGTTCCGCTTCGGCGGTTCGACAGTCCAGATTGGCACACGAGCAATCGTGTGAGAGCAACAGAGACCAAAGCCGCGTTTATCGCGGAGTGAAAAGGGCAATCCTCCCCGCAGCAATCTCCGATTCGGCCGTTACCAGGCTACTCGCCAAGGCCGGAAGTCGAGAGCCGTCACAAAGGCGACGATGTGACCAGCCCTCAGGGTTGAGAGAGATGATCATATAAAACAGAACTCGGCTTACACCTCCTTCTTACAACACGATTTACATGGTACCTATAGCTCAATGGCAGAGCACTTGTCTGTGGAACAAGAGGTTGTGGGTTCGAGCCCCACTAGGTACCCCAGGAAAACCACCTCAGTGGATTTCACGCCCGCGTAGCTCAACGGATAGAGCGTCTGTCTTCGGAACAGAAGGTTGGGAGTTCGATTCTCTCCGCGGGTACCAAGGGAAGTAAGCGCCAGCAGATTTTGATCTGTTGGCGCTTTTGGTTAATTGCGAGGTGCGGCGTACCACGTAGTAGTGGATTGCTTTACGAATCCCAGACCGAGATACAAGGCTCCGGCGGCTTCGGATTCGTATGAGACTTTCAGTCGCTTCGCACCGGCTTCCACCAGCCTGTTAAGTCCAATACTCACCATTGCTCTGGCCAAGCCTCGACGCTGATATGCATCATGGACCCGTACCGGTTCAACCAGCCCTATTCGCGTTTCGGGATCATACCAATACATGGAATATCCGGCGATGCTGCCGTCGTCCGTCTGGATCGCCAAATCGAGTGCAGGATCGTAAAGCGAGCACTGTTGCAAGCGCCTCACCAGATTCTCGTCATTCCGATCCAGCATGGGATGCGGCTGATGATCACGAGACACACGATCAGTGATCCGGAAGCCATCAGGCATCGAAGGAAGGTCGGGACAATCACTTGCATCCATCCACGCGGTCGAATCCTTGTCGCCCGCGGCAAAACCATGTGACATCAGGAACCCGGCGAAGGCTGTGTCATCGTCATCAACCGGAATATCCCAGTCCCGCTCTGGATTCCTGGCACTCACCGCGAGCGCTTCCTGCCAGATCTCCTCCATGCTCATGGTATCGGGAACGACAATGGGATCCATCTGCCAGGAGTCCCCACTCACCTGCGTTGCCCAGAAGGCAGCCACCGGGCCGCGGTCATCGAACCAGAATTGCTGTGGTTCCCGATCCGAATCTCTCGGCTTTCGCCAATTCCACTGAATATCTGCAGCTTCCCACACGCCAGCGATGTCATTTGCCCTGCGCGCCCGCTGCAATAGTTTGGTGGCCTCTTCGAGGGCTTCGAGCCCAACACACTGCCGCCTGAGGATCGTCATCTTCTCATTCCCTGCCCTACGTCGATTCTGTGAGTTCAATGGTACAGGGAAGGTTGGTTAGCAAGACGAATTTGGTGGCCAGATTCAACGAAGAATCACCGCGCACTTAGTCACCCGATGTGAAATTGCTGCGGTACAATCGCACTATTCGCGGCAAGGCCGCAACGAATCCGACCAAACCGTAGTGTTCATGAGGAGTATCGGTATGCGTGCCTGCATTCTTTCCATTGGTTCCGAGCTCATGCTTGGCCAGATCACCGATACAAACGCCTCGTGGCTCGCCAGAGACCTTGCCGATGCCGGTATTGAACTGGTTCAGGTGACCCAGGTTGGAGATGATCGCCAGTTGCTGCTTCGCGCGATGCGCAACTCCCTCGAAATCGCTGATGTGGTGATCTGCTCCGGTGGTATCGGTCCGACAGACGATGATCTCACCCGCGAAACCATCGCCGATCTCGTAGGTGAGACTCCTGAAGTCGATCAGGACATCCTCAATGTCATTCTCAAGTATTTCAGTGATATGGGTCGCGAAATGCCCTCCCGCAACGCCAAGCAGGCGTGGATGATCCCCAGCGCAGAGAACATCCCAAATCCGGTTGGAACGGCTCCTGGTTGGTTTGTAACTATTGCTGGCGAGCCAGAGAAGTACATTCTCACCATGCCCGGGGTACCGCGCGAGATGTTCCGGATGTGGCAGGAGCAGATGAAACCTCGCGTGCTCGCTCGCACTGAGACGCAAATCATCGACACGTTGCAAATCAAAACAATCGGTATCGGCGAATCCGATGCCGAGGAACGCATCCACGATCTGATCCTGGCCGTAGATCCGCAGGTGGCTACCTACGCAAAGGACGATGGTGTGCACATTCGTGTGACCGCCATGGGCCAGGATGCAGAGGAAGTTCGGGCTCGCCGCGATAAAGCAGCCGCGGAAATCTATGCTCGCCTTGGGCAGTTCATTTGGGGATCGGATCAGCAGACCCTCGCCGGTGTTATCGCCAACGAGTTGGCCAACCGCGGCATGTCGCTGGCACTCCATGAGGTGGGTACCGGCGGTGCGCTGGCATCCCTACTCTCTTCAGATCCTGTTTCGGCAAAGAGTTTCGTTCGGGATGTTGTAGAGCCAGCCGGAACCGGAGTCACCGTAGAGGAATTCCCGCTCGAGATACTCGGGGAGGAAGTTCAGGTTTCGATTCTGTTCGACGGCGAGGTGGATAGTAGCGATGTGGGGCGAGGCACCATGCGGATGCTGATTCGCCACACCACGTTGCTGGAGCCGATCGATAAGGAGTGGCAGGTGCGAGGCAGCATGGCCGATATCCAGCGTCGGGTTGGATTAAATGCCGTACACGCTCTGCACGCGTGGCTACGCGAAGAGTCCTAGCACTTCACGATCTGGCCAGGATTCCAGCAACTGTCGCTGCCTGGCCAACATTTTGGCTCGGTCTTCGTCGGAATGATCGTCCCACCCAATCAGATGCAGAATGCCGTGAGTCACGAGGAAGTAGAGTTCCTCGAGTTCCGTCCAGCCGGCCTCATCTGCGTTGAGCCGGGCGCGATCAACCGAGATCATTAGATCGCCTCCGGACTGATCATCGCCCCACATATCGTCCTCGGATGCGTAGGGAAACGTCATGATATCGGTGGGTTCATCGATATCCATGAATTCAACGTGCGCGGATTGCATGGTGGGATCATCGATCAACTGAATGGCGAGTTCCCATTCCTCCTCGATCCCCTCCTCCTGCAACACGTGCGCGAGGAGCGATTTCACGCGCTCCTCGTTGAGATCATCGGGAATGGCAACCTGCGCATCAATGACCACATCGTGCTCGATCACAGATTTGCCAGCGCCTCTTTGACCGCCGTCGAAAGTCGGCGACCATCAACGCGATTGTCGGCTTGCTTGTTCAACAGCCCCATTACCTTGCCCATATCCTTCGGACCTTCGGCACCTGCTTCAGCAATGCCGTTAGCCACAAATGTGGCGAGTTCATCGTCGCTCATCTGCTGCGGAAGGTAGTGCTCCAGGATCTTGAGCTGGGCTTCTTCCTTCTCGGCGAGATCTTCCCGATCGCCGGCACGGAATTGCTCGATGGAATCCTGTCGCTGCTTTACCTGTTGACGCACAAGACGGAGTTCATCTTCGGGAGTGAGCTCGCCCTTGGCATCGATTTCCGCGTACTTGAATGCAGAGATGACGTAGCGAAGTGCATCGCGACGTTCGTTGTCCCGCTCTTTCATCGCGGTCTTCATATCGGCTTCCATTTGCTGTCGAATACTCATTATTTCCTCACTTTCAATCTCGGAAACTATCCAATGCCCTTGAGCTTCCGCCCACCAATCACATGAATGTGAAGGTGAAAAACTTCCTGTCCGGATTCCGGACCCGAATTCGTCACCAAACGATATCCACTCTCATCGATACCTGCTTCTGTAGCGACCTTTTGGGCGGTTTCGAGAAGCTCCTTCAGAATATCAACCTTGCTCGCCTGCAGATGGTGCGCACTTTCCACGTGAACACGTGGGATAACAAGTATATGTACCGGCGCTACCGGGTTAATGTCGTTGAAAGCAACAACGTTCTCACTCTCGGCGACAAATTCCGTACCCATCTCACCGGCGGCAATCTTGCAGAAGATACAGCTATCGTCATACTCTGGCATAGGGAATCTCCATTCCACGATCCACGCTAATCATGAGGCGAATTATGCCAGAGTTACCCGAAGTAGAGACAGTTAAACGCATTGCCAGCCCCCTCATCACTGGAAAAACGATCCAATCCGTTGAAGTGAATCCAGATTTTCCTGGAGTATTGCTTGGTCCGGACGGAATTGACGCCCGGCAAACACTCCCCGGACTCACCATCGAATCAGTCAATCGTCGGGGCAAGTACCTGCTGATCGGAATGAGTGATAAGTGGTTTCTCATCGTTCATCTGCGCATGACGGGTAGATTCCTGGTGATGGAAAACGTTGCCGACCCTGTTCGTTTTCAACATCTCACCCTGCATCTCAGCGACGGAATCGATATCCGCTTCGCCGATCAGCGCAAGTTCGGTCGGGTGCAGCTCGCATTGCCAGAGGATGTTGCGGCTCTCAACGCGCGGCTCGGTGTGGAGCCACTAAATTTGGGATTCACCCCGTTCCAGCTTGGAAATGCCTTTGCGGGAAGAAAAGCGCCGGTGAAATCGTTGTTGTTGAATCAGCACATCGTGGCTGGATTGGGCAACATCTATGTCGATGAGGCGCTGTTCCGCGCGGGTATCCATCCTTTGATTCCAGCTGGCGAGCTTAATCCGATTCTGCTGACCTCGCTCACCGAGGCGATTCAGCACGTGCTGAAACAGGCAATTAGGAACCAGGGCACCACATTCTCCAGCTTCGAGAATCCATATGGCGAAGCCGGAGGCAACGCCAGCTTCCTCCGCGTGTATGGCAAGGGTGGAAAGGGAATCCCCTGCCCTCGCTGCGGCAACGAGCTCGACAGGCTCGTGGTTGGTGGCCGGGGAACGAGCATCTGCGACCTCTGCCAACCGCGAGAGGTGTAGCATCTGGACTGAAGTCACCCTTGCTTTCAGAGTGGCCAGCTTCGGTAGATTCAGCGCTAAATTCTGTGCAGGGATGCCCTGTTTGCCACATTTGGTGTCCAGAGAAAAATCAATCGGCCCAGACGTCGACGAAGCGGAATTGATCTGCTAAACTACTCCGGCAACTGGGGAGGTGGCCGAGCGGTTGAAGGCGCTCGCCTGCTAAGCGAGTATGCAGTGTTAAGCTGTATCGAGGGTTCGAATCCCTCCCTCTCCGCCAGTTGCAGCGGTCACAGTTCGGCGCATTTGCAAAGCGATCATATTCCGGACTATACTGTGGCTCGCACTCATATGTGCCCGTAGCTCAGGGGATAGAGCGTTTGGTTGCGGACCAAAAGGTCGCAGGTTCGATTCCTGCCGGGCACACCACGAAAGACCGTCCAACAATGGACGGTCTTTTTTGTTTTTTCGCTCATCTTCTTCGGCTGGTAAACTTCCACGATCAAAGAAAGTGAGTTGATATGAATCGACGCTCCATAGTGGCCTCTGTCGGAATCCTCCCTGCTGCCCAGGCAATGCAAAGCGCAACCCCCGCTGCTTCGCCTGTCGCAACGCACGTGTTTGGGGATATTCGCGAATCGAGCATGTTCTACGCATCCAAACAATATGAGATTGAACGTGAGGGCGATCCGCTCATTCTGGATTCCTGGGCGTGTGGATACATTGCTCACCCGGCCTCCCGATCCACCTATCGGCAGTATCCGAACGCGTTCGAAGGCGGCATGGGAGCATTCGAACTTCCCGGATTGCCAGTCATGGTGGCACTGGACTCCGAACGATCCGCCGACATCTTCGGCGAGGATGCAGTGCTGGCCAGTGTGGCGAACCCAGACGATGCAGATAGCCAGGGCGCCATTGCAGTTTGCCAGAACGGAGTACTGGTGCAGGTGCTCTGTCTGCATCCTGCCATCGGTCTTGCAGCGGATGAGGCAGTCGAATCCGTGAGAAGCATTGCTGCCAGCATGCACGAGCGTGATCCGGAGTTCTACGGCCGAGGTGAAATGACCCGATCTATTCTCCAGAGTCGCGTGACACAGGCTGAAGACCTTCACACTGCATTTGAGCGCGTACGCCTTATCAGCGAGAACTACTTGTTCCGCATGGATGATGGCGTTTCGGATTTCTGGGAGTAGTTTGCGTTGAGACCAATCGTTCCCCCTGCCCCACTCCATCCCGGAGATACGATTCGCATCATCAGTCCATCCTGGTTCGGCGGCGACTCCTTTGTGCCCCGGGCGACTCGCGGTATGGCGCTGTTGGAATCTCTCGGATATGTCGTCGAAGTTGGTAACCACGCATTTGGCAATGCCGGGCACGTTTCCGGAACCGTGGAAGTGCGGCTCGCCGATCTACACGCAGCGTTTGCGGATCCACAGGTGAAGATGGTTCTGGCCACAATTGGTGGCACGCACGCTGCCGAACTCCTCCCGCACATTGACTTCGATCTCATCAGGGCAAATCCAAAAATCTACATGGGCTTCTCGGATAACACGATTTTGCATACCGCGTTTCGCGTGGAGGCTGGTCTCGCGACGTTGTACGGTCCGGGCCTGCTCACCGACTGGTCAGAGCATCCTCAAATGCCTCAGGAGGCGCTGGATTTAGCCATTCGACTCCTGACTACTACGGAGCCCGCTGGCGCCTTCCCAGAGCCTTCCTGGTGGACCGACGAGTTTCTCGACTGGGAGACTGGCGAAGACACGAAGCAACAGCGCGAGCAGCACGAGAATCCCGGCTGGCATTGGATCCACCGTGGAAACGCTCACGGCCCAACTATCGGCGGATGTCTGGAGACGCTTCAGCATCTGCGAGGAACCCGCTGGTGGCCCGATTTCACTGGATCAATATTGTGTACTGAAACGAGCGAGGAGTGCCCGGATCCCGAAGCATTCGACATCATGTTTGCCGATTACCAAAATATGGGAGTGTTGGACCAGATCGCCGGATTGCTTGTCGCCAAACCATACGGATTTGACGATCAACAACATCAGCGATTCATCGACTACCTCACAAATCGGGTAAAGAATTTCGATTTCCCGGTCGTAGCAAACATGGATTTTGGTCACACCACTCCCATGGTTACAATGCCGCTGGGAACCCAGGTGGGTATCGATGGCAATGCTGGAACTGTTCGGATCACGGAATCCTTCGCGCGATAGTCGATTCAGTCTGGTCGAGGGCGATAAAGTTTTTGTGACATTACCCCGCCAAACTGGTACAATCTCGCGCGGAGAGGTGTCCGAGTGGTTTAAGGTGCTGCTCTCGAAAAGCAGTGTGCTGTCAAAGGCACCGCGGGTTCGAATCCCGCCCTCTCCGCCGCAGAGTTTGCGGTACAATACATCGGCGCAAGGAGAGGTCGCATAGTCTGGCCTAGTGCGCACGATTGGAAATCGTGTAAGGGGTTAAACCCTTCGCGGGTTCGAATCCCGCCCTCTCCGCCAGTAGCAAAACCCCCAGGCATTAGTGCCTGAGGGTTTTGCGGTCTCTGTGAACTTGCTACTCGAGATCCTTTGGAGTCATTATTTGCCGAGCACTTCATCCCTTCTCGGAATCGAGCTCTGCGCGCCGCGCCGGGTTACACTGATTGCCGCAGCCTTGTTTGCATACTTGAGGGCATCTTCAAATGTGGCGCCGTTCAGGAGCTCTGCTGCCCATGCACCACAGAAAGTATCACCCGCTCCAGTTGTATCGACAGCGTTTACGGGTTCGGACTTAATCACAATTTCCTGATCGGCCTCGAAACCAACAACTCCTTCAGAACCGAGCGTCATCACAACACGGTTCACACCGAGTTTGCGAAGCCCCTCTGCGAGTTGTTGCACGGTATGCCCCTGATCGCGGACATCCAATATGTCCTCAGCTTCGCCCTGATTGAGAATCAGTGTGTCCACTAGTTCCAGAAGCGACCTGGCATTGTCTGAGTACGGTGCGATATTGAACCAAACCGGGATGCCATCTTCATTTGCCCGCTGAAACAACTCACTCTGCGCCTCGACTTCAAGTTCGTTGGCGGAGAGAATCGCCGTTGGCTGAACGGCTTCGTATGCGCCGATACAGAGCACCGTTGTCACCTCATCCCGTGCACCTGGCAGATCGCTAATACGGTTCTCGCCGGATTCCTCCACGATGATGATCGCCACTCCAGAAGCAACCTTGGGGAAGACACTGATTGCCGACACATCGATGCCATCGTCAGAAAGAGCTTCCAATCTCGCTTTGCCGAAATCGTCGTCACCAACAGCGCCCAGCAGAGACACCTCGGCGCCGGATCTGGCTGCGGATACAGCCTGATTGGCGCCCTTGCCGCCACCGTGCATCTCGAACGTGCCGCCGGCGACTGTTTCACCAGCACGAGGAGCACGATCCACAAAGGCGATCAAATCCGTATTGATGGCACCAACTACCAGGAGTTTAGCCACTTCCTGACCTCACTTTTCTCTGCGTCGAATCAATCGAAGAATATTGTTTCGAATCTCAATCCAGGCGTTGCGAGCATCGTCCACGATACTATCGCGTGCCTTCGAAGGCCCAAATGTTTCAATCTCATATGCGCGCGTAATCCGCTTTATCGGCCGACTCAAGCCCTCTGCTGAAGCTTCCATTCTGCGGGAGAACTCACGCGGTGTCGTGGTTGGTCGAGATCGAATCCCCATCCACCCCCCTACTCGCTGCATCCGTTTCATGAGGCCGGCCGCAGGTGAGAGCCCACGGAGCGACCAGTTCCACAGCAGCCATAATCCTCCACCAATGACCGCCATTGCGCCAACTGCGGTGAGACCGCCGATCAACCACGATGGCGGACCATCGGAGTCATCAGTTTGGAGAACCACCGGTGGTTGCTCAAGCTCGTCAGTGGAGGTTGGTTGCGGCGTGGCTGCCGAGTTGTCGGAATCGACATCCGGCGTAGAGACCGATGAAGTCGGCAACGGTGCCTCAGTTGGCATCTCCTCTGGCGATTCTGGAACCTGCTCCTCGCCGTTGGCATCAGTGGTCTCCAGATCGAACTCGCCAAGCGGACGGTTTGCCGTTGGCTCAAAGGGAATCCATCCGTATCCGGGGAAATAGACTTCCACCCAGGCGTGAGCGTTGCGCTGCAGGTATTTGAATGAACCGGTGGCGTCATCCCAGGTTCCGGGCGAGTATCCAACGGCCACTCTGGCCGGGATTCCCAGTGATCGCAGCATCACCACCATCGCCGCGGAGTAGTGTTCGCAGTATCCATAGCGATGATCGAAAAGTACGTAATCCACGAGATCCTGATCGCCAGGAGGGGCGTCGACCGTTTCGTCGTAGGTGATATTGGTGCGCAACCATTGTTCGATCAACACCGACTGCTGATATGGATTTGTCTCATCACCAACAATTTCTTGAGTCAGTTGCAACGTTCGGTCGGTGACGGTATCGCCAGTTTGCAGATATCGATCGGTGACCCATGCCGGATATTCGATTCCGGCATTCATGAGCTCATCGCTGGTTGCAATGCTACTCATGCCATTAACTGAATATGTGAGATTCGTTTCGCCGGCGGTTTGGTACCGAAAAACGGCTTCTACGTCATCGAAGACTGGCAGACGCCCCGTGACGAAAAGCGTATCCACGATTCCATCGCTGGTGGCAGTCCACCGGACCTGAATCCCGCGGCGAGCAAGGTTATCCACCTCCTCATCGATGGCTACCTGAAGATTGCCGCTGGTGGCTGAGGGTCCCCAGGCAGTCGATTCACCCGTCAGTTGGGACTGCAACAACAGGCTCCCTACTCTCTGCACATCGGGTGGCAACTGATTCAGCGTGGACATGGTGACATTGAGCGGGAGATCAGAAACATCTGTCCAGCTCATGCGCACAACGGTCTGCACATCGGAGGAGAGGAACGACTCCGCCGATAGAACGACATTCGAGTTTGGCGAAAGCGGTGTCACAGATATGGTGTTTTGCTCGCG
>JAFAEA010000272.1 GCA_023424355.1 Chloroflexota bacterium
TGCGAGATTTTGTGCGGGCTATCAAGCAAGTTGCCGCAGGTGGCACCGTACTGGATCCGGAAGTCGTCGCCCAACTGGTGACGCGTCGGCGCACGGATAACCGTTTGGATGCACTTACCCCACGCGAAGCAGAGGTGCTGGCGCTGATGGCTGAAGGCAAAACGAATGCCGCCATTGCCGATCAGATCTTCGTGAGTGAAGGCACTGTGGAAAAGCACATCCGCGGCATCTTTTCCAAGCTGGAACTTGAGGACGCGGAAACCATGCACCGCCGCGTGCTGGCCGTGCTCACCTTCCTGAGATTGGGTGAGGACGAGCGGTAGGGCAACCTGCACTTACAAGTCGAATCGATTCTCTAGAGGCGGGCACAGATCTGTGCTCGCCTCTTTTGTTGATTGCGTTGTCTGGGGCAATTTTCGGCAGAATCGGCGAACGTACGACTAGAGTTATGAATATCAAACAGCAATAGTTCACCATGTAATATGAGAGAGTAATCACCATAAATTTATCTATCAGTAATTGGGCGTTGACTTCTTGGGTTATCTCTGGCAATCTTCTGGTGGGACCAAAAGTGAATGAAATGATTCCGCGGCAGAAGTGCCGGCGGGTGATTGAGCGGACCAGTACATTGTGCTGGGCGAGAGGTGAGCAACTGTGCGTGTACCTGGTAACGGCGTATCTCCAGCGAAATCTCTCCATGTGCTCCTTCTGTTGGCAATGGCGTTGCTGTTTGTGAACAACGCGTATGTTTCTGTTGCCCAGGATGATTCAACAACATCGGAGCCACCAGTGACTGCCGAGCCCGCGCAAGAACCCGCACCGGTTGAGCCGGCTCCCGTCGAGCCAGCACCAGTCGAACCTGCACCAGTCGAACCTGCTCCGGTCGAACCTGCTCCAGTTGAACCAGCCCCGGTCGAACCAGCACCAGTTGAACCCGCTCCCGTCGAGCCACCCGTCACCGAGGTGCCCCCGGCTCCAACCGACGTGCCTGCGACATTGGAGCCGATCCCAACGGAGACTGAAGTCGTGGTGGTCCCCGAAGAGACGATTGCGCCAACAGAAGCACCAACTGCCGAACCGACCGCAACAGCCGCTCCTACAGCGACGGCTGAACCGAGCCCGACTCCGAGCCCGACACCGAGTCCAACTCCCGAGCCGACCCCTGTGGTCACCTGGAGCCAGACCGATCCGGTGAAGTGCGAGCTGCGCAATGGCGCCATCGCCGGCCTGAAGTATCATCAATCGAATCGCTATTTCTGCGAAGCCGTGGTGAATGTATCCAGCGATATCGCGATGCCGGCGGACATGAAGATCGAGTGGAAGCTGGATCTCGCTTTCCCGGATAGCTACGCACTGGAGTTCCCGGTTGGCTCCCAGGCAGCCGTGAAGACCCAGGTTTCCACCGGCACCAATTCGACTCAATACACCATCACCCAACCGTGGGTGAGCGGCGCCGGCTCCCAGAAGCTCAATGTGGAAGTTGTGGTTACCCGCAACACCTGTGCTATTGGCGAGCAGGTGCTCACCGTTCAGGCTGCGCCCTCGATTACGACCAGTGGCAGCGAAGCTGAAATCAAGCGACAGGATGGCAATGTCCATCCGGATCCAGCCAATCTGCAGAGCCCGGTTGTTGGCTCCGAAGCACCAACGGTCGCGTTCGATGGACCAATCACCTTCGAGACTGTCGGAGCTACTTCCGCCGGACTCGAGAAAACCAGCTTGCTCGGCACCGCAACAGTTGTTGTGAGTGGCGAATGGGATCCCTGCATACCGTGGGCACTCGATTTGAGTGGCACCGTAGATGTGCCCGCCGAAACCCCGGCGCAGCTGCGCGCGGTTTCGATCAATAACGAATCCATTTCGGGAGACGCCTGCGACCTCTCTGATCCGTGCGAGATCATCGTGCTGCCTCAGACGGGTAACGCCGCGACTCCATTGCGGTACACCATCGGCCTGGAGCTTCAGCTTCATGAGCTCACGCCAGTTGGTGAAATTGGTATCGGGTTGCAATCCGAAGTTCGCGGCGAGGGGACCTTGCCATGAGCCGATTGCTTGCCAGATTGCAGGAAAGGAGTGGCGCCGGGAAAGAGTGAAAACATTGCCGCCTTGGTGGCAAAGGTCCGCGACTCCACCTGGAAGTGAAGTCGCGGGGTGAAAGCGTAGCAGCATTCAGTTTTGGGGACTGGCTGACTACACCTTGTGTGAGAGTATGGCACGTTTGGCCCTCGAAATGGGCCGAAAACCTGAACCTCACAATGATTTACGAGGAGTACACAATGAATCTCAAGAAGAGCATTCTTTCCTTCATGGCGGCAGGCGCCATTCTCGCAGGTGGCTTCGGAAGCGTTGGTGCGCAAAGTGCACCAGGTGGCCAAACTACGGGTACCGTCAAAGTTGAGGATGGCGGGTACTTCAATGTCTATTTCTGTGGTGCTGATATCACAGCTTCTAGTGGCTTCGATTTTGACGACGCATCGGTTACTTCATCTCAGAGTGACACCGTGCAAGCGAACGCTGTGATCTGCTATGACGATGACACTACGTATCGTGGTCGACAGTACACTTCTCTCTCTGCAACCAGCTTCGTGGGGCAAGTGCACAATGGCTCTATCAGCAACGCGAACTTGAGCCTTGGAACGGTATCCAAGGTGTACTCTGGACAGTGGGGTTCGGTATCTCCGAAGGTAGGTTCCATTTCAGCCATCAATATTAATGGTGCCACCATCAACAATGGAATACCTGGTCCCTACTCTGAGACCTTCGGACCGAATAACCTTTCCAGTTCACTGCATATTCACAATGTGTGGCCCGGTGCCGGAACCGCCGGCTCACTCCATGGCACCACTGATCCGCGTTTGGACCAGGGTTCTTTCCAAACGGTGGAATTCTCTCTTGAAGTGCCAGCTGGAACCAGAGCCGATGATTATGAGAGCACCTTCACACTTACGGTGTCACCAACAGCACCGTAACTGGTGGTCCCACAGAGGACGGTGAGATATGAAGACAGTCCGTGTTCTAATCTCGGTCGTCGGTGCGCTGGTGATGTTTGTCTCGTCGGTGGTGGCGCAGCCCGCGCCACCACCTTCGGGCAATACCACTGGTGTGGTGCAGGTAAATGATGTAGGTGCGTTCGACGTATACGTTTGTTCGTACAACATTACGAATTTCCGATACAGCTTCTGGAGCGGTGCACGAAATCCGATTGTTACCTCGTCAACTGGCGAGAACACAGAGGGCCGATTGATTCTCTGTTACGTGGATAAGCAGTCGTATCGTGACGGATTCTCTGTCACGCTGCAGGCCACTGATTTCCATTCGATCACGCCTGGGGTAACTGGCACGATAGAGGTAGAGAACCTCTCCATGTATCGTACGTCGACCATCACCCGCTGGAACACTCCTGCCAGTCACCCGATTCCCGATAACGAGGGGACCTTGTACGCATTGACCGATTCTCAGGAAGAACCTGCCAGAGCGGCCGACGTACAAGATTCAATCTTGATGTGGGGACCAGGTAACACGCTGAATGTGCCTAGAGCGATTGCAAGGGCGGATTCGGGCAGAGGTATCTCCCTCGGGCTCGAGCTCCCGAACAATCACACCTACACAGCACGTCAGGTGATGTTCATGCGCCTCTGGGTTCCACCAGGGACGCAAGCGGCTACCTATCAGACCGAGCTGACAATTGAGGTGAATCCGGTTGTGAACCCGTAAGGAGAATCAACCATTCACCCAAATCAGGCGATGCGGGTGCCTGCACCAACAGGCGCTGGGCACCCGACATTGCTAAGGGAACTAAACAATCGGGACTTAGTTCTGAGGTTGTCAGTTGTAGCCCTTACCAAAGGGATCGACTATTGAAATGGACGAGGGAATCTGGAGATGCGTCATCTCACTCAAAAGTGGATAGCGATTGTGGGCGTGCTCCTGCTCTGTACGCTTGTGGGAAACGCACGGGCTGCCGATGAAACCGCCACCACTTCTGGCTCGGGAACCATCCAGATCCTTGATGTGGGTAATTTCGAGGTGTATATCTGCCCACATGCCAGCAATACAACCAACTTTGTGCACAGTTTCTGGTCCAATCCGCGTAGCCCAGGCGTGACCTCATACACCGGTGAGGAAGCAGTGGGTCGGTTGACCATCTGCTATCTGGATACGGCTCGAGATCGAGAAGCATTCACGGTCACGCTTTCGGCATCCAACTTTGTTTCCCAAACCGAAGGGGTCACTTCCCAAATAGATGCATCCAATCTCTCCATGTATCGAACCATGGCGGTGAGGTTGCAGAACGTCAATGAAACACCGACATCAAATCCGGAAGTGGGAGCGATCTACTCCACCAGTCCGGACGCTGAACACGTGTATCAACCCTGGAACAACGATCTTGCGCTCAATTGGTCTCCCGGGCATTCATTGCAAACTCCGCAGCAGATTGCTCGCGGGGAAGAGGGTGCGGGAATTTCTGTTGGGCGCGAAGGTCAGGGGCAGAACAGATTTACGGCACGGCAAACCGTGTACATGGTTCTTTTCGTACCACCAGGAACACCACCAGCGACATATCAAACCACAATCACACTCAACGTATCGCCGGTGCAAGAGCCATAAATCGTCGAAGGAGAACTGCTATGAGTTACAAGTTGCGACACCTCATTACTTATATGGTTGCCCTCGTGCTGATTGCTATCAGCCCTTCGGTCACCATGGCGGATAATCTCCCTCAAACCGGGCAGACATCCGGCACGGTTACTGTCAATGATGCTGGCTCGTTTAATGTTCGTCTTTGCGAATCTTCCGATTTCGGAACGCTGTCAGTCACCTCTTCGACAGGAGCCAGCAAAGGAGACCGAACGAAAATTTGCTATCACGACGATGCCTCGTACCGTGATGGATTTACCGTGACGTTGAATGCCACCGACTTCGTCCTGCAGAACTCCACCGAGAATCACGTTATTCCGGCGGAGAACCTGTCCATTTACCGTACAGCTGCTCCGATTCGCACAAGCTTGAACAGTTGCCCACTGCCAGATTTCGCTGACAACGTTGGATTGATATATGCAACTGGCGGCAACGGAGACCTTGTGGTGAGAAGAAGTGGTGGTAACAACCCGTCCTTCACTTGGCCCACCAACAATCTGGGAGATGGCTTGCAGGTTGGCCGCGGAGAAGCGGGTGCCGGAACAGGTGTGGGCTGTGCCACCAGCTTCGGAGACGTGCAGGCGGTCATTTTGCTGGATCTGAACGTCCCGGCTGGTCAATACCCAGGATTGTATAAATCCGAGTTCACTCTGGATGTTGAATTTTTGACACCGTAGTACCTTCGGAATCGCTGATGCGACGTGATCAATTTCGTGAATAGATTTGGGAGAATGGAAAAGTGAGATCAATTTTCAAGAGCGTCGCTTCGGTATTCCTTGTGGTGTTGATGTTCTTCACCGGAGGGTTGGCCGCCGCTCAGGATGCTACTCCTGAAGCCTCTCCGACGGCGAAAGAGGAGGAAAGCAGAGCCATAGCTTTCTACCCGGAGGAGAGCGGGCAGGGCACGTTCATCACTGTTGAGCTCGAGGCCGGAGAGTCTACTGAAGCAGATGTCCTCCTTGGCAACGTTGGCAACATAGAACAGACATTGCGGACATACCCGGTTCCGGCACTCTCAGGAATTAATGGTGGATTCGTTCTTGCCGATTACGGAACCGAGAATGATGCGATCACCGATTGGCTGGACTATGAAGAACAGCAGTTCACCCTGAAGCCAACAGAGGGCGTGGTTCTACAAGTCGGTATATCTGTGCCAGATGGCACTGCACCCGGCGAATACGTGACGGGCCTTGCTGCGGAGCAAGCTGAGTCCTTCGAGATCCCGGGCACCGAAATGATGCGTCAACGAGTTCGCTGGTCAGTGCCGATCCTCATCGTCGTTCCAGGGGAGCGTGAACCGGCGTTCGAAGTAGGAGAAGCTCAGCTTCAATGCTATGAAGGCTCGATGTACGGCACGATCGAGATCGCCAATACTGGTAACGTGACCGTGCGTCCGCAGGGCGAAGTGCGACTTCTGGATGCAGAAGGAACCGTAGTGGGCGTTGCTGAAGTAGAACTTGGCTCTATCTACAACGGCACTGAGACAACTTTCGTTGTCGCATGGCAAACTCCTCCGCCTTCGGAGACCTACTCTATATCATTGGCACTGACCGCCGAGGAGGGAACCGTATCCGTGACTCAGGAGCACTCGGATTTAGTGCCTCTGGAAGAGGGAGAGACAGCTCAGGCCGATGCTCGTGATCCTCTGGTGTTTTCGAAAGCAGAACTCACTCCACTTACGAAGGACAACCCACCTTCTACACTGCAGTTTGATGCAGAAATCTCGAACAATGGCGAGGTGATCGAGAACGCACGCGTCTCCATCGTCACATACAAGGATGGCGAGGAGGTCGATCGCTACCCGATCATGCAGGCGGTCACCATTCAGCCGGGCACCACCCCAATCGAAGCACGGTACTCGCTTCCCGGTGGCTTCACCGATGGCACGTACACCTTCGAGGTCACAATCGAGTTGGGGGATAGCGGTTCGCAAACCGTGTTGGTAACGCAACCGATCGAATACGAGATTACGGTCGGAGATTAGCGACCAGCCAACAAAAATGCGCGCTGGCGAGTGGAGTTCGGGAAGCATTTCCCGGACTTTTCTCGTTTTGAGGAACGCCCGTCATCACTCAACCCCCAGCCACCGTCACCCGCCGCTTCCGGTTATCCTCACCACCCACTTTACCGTCAGGGTGATTACCCATATCAGCTCCAAAACCCAAACTGCGAGTGGATCGATTTCGGTCCCCTCGCAGTGGGTAAAGGAGCATTCCGGTGAACGCAAATCGCAACAATTTTGGACGAATCGGTCGGCTAAGTGCCAAACATCCGTGGATCACTATCGTCACCTGGGTCATCATCGCGGCGGTTGCCATCACCATTGGTAGCAACACCACCGCATTCGATCCCGAAAACGACTTCACCATCGATGTCGAATCGCAAACAGCACAACAAATTGAAGATTCCGCCTTCGGCACCGAAAGTGGCGCGCAAGAAGTGATCGTGATTCAAAGCGATCAGTATGTGGTCTCGGACCCCGAGTTCCAGGCCGCCGCCGAAGCAACCATTGGTAACCTCAGTGGATTTCAGGACGATATCGTCAGCCTCGGAAATTATTACGACGCCCCCGATAATCCCCAGCTTCAGGCGCTGGTGAGCGCGGATCAGCACTCGCTGTTGGTTCCGATTACGCTCAAGGGCGAGTGGACCGATTACGAAGGTCGCTGGCCGGATCTCAAGTCGGCGCTGGAGAGCTCCCAGACCGATGGTTTCTACATCGGTGCGGTCGGCGATATCTCCTCAGAAGAGATCGACGACATCATCTCCCAGGATATGGCCAAAGACATCCAGATCGGCATGCCGGCCGCCTTTGTGGTGATGCTGGTGGTATTCGGTGCCCTCGTTGCCGCCGGACTACCCCTCATTCTTGGCGCCGTCACCATCCTCGTTGGTACCGGAATCGTGCAGATTCTCGGCGGCCAGATCTTCATGAGCGATATCTCCATGACCATGGTCACCATGATCGGTATGGCCGTGGGCATCGATTACGCGCTGGTGGTGGTGGAACGCTACCGTGATGAGCGCAAGCGCGGTGTGCACAAGCTGGATGCGATCGAGATCGCCACATCCACCGCTGGCAAGGCCGTGTTCTTCAGCGGTATGACCACCGTGATGGCGCTGTTCGGTGTGTTCTTTGTGCCGATGGCGGAGTTCCAGGGTATGGGCCTCGCGATGGCCGTCGCCGTTGGTGTCGCTGTCGTGGCCGCGCTCACATTGCTCCCAACAATTGTGTCGTTGGTTGGCAACTGGATCAACTTCCCTCGCTTCGGCACCATTCGCAAACTCCGCGAGCAGGATGCCCGCGGTTCCGCGCCGCAGCCAATGGATGAGCGGCACGGACTCTGGGGCCACATTTCCAGCTTCGTCGTCTCCCGACCAGTCATCAGTGCCGTAGTTGTCACCATTCTGTTGCTGGCCGCAGCTGCTCCGGCGCTCACCATCAAACTTGGCCAGCCATCCTGGAGTAATCTCCCGGAGAGCCAGTTCGTCGATTCCTATGCCATCATGTCCTCCGAGTTTGCGGCTGGGCAGGAAACGCCCCTTCGAATTGTGCTGCACAACGATGCAGCCAACGATGAGACCGTTGAGCAAGTGACCGCACTTCTTCAGCAGGACGAAATCTACGGACCAACCACCGTGATCTCAAGCGAGGATGGTTCGGTAGTCGTCATCGAAACACCGTTGCGAGCAGAGAACAGCAGTTCCGCGGCGCAATCTGCGGTCGAGCATCTTCGTGCGGATGGTTTGCAGGATATTGCCGGCGATGATGCCCTGGTCACAGGCGAGCCAGCATTCGTTTACGACTTCAACGGTACCCTTACGGATTCCCTGCCGAAGGTCTTCGGATTTGTGTTGGGGCTCAGTTTCCTCGTAATGATGTTGGCCTTCCGCTCCATCACCGTGCCAGCTCTCTCAGTTGTGCTGAACTTGCTCTCTGTTGGTGCCGCCTACGGTGCCGTGGTGCTGGTGTTCCAACACGGATTCCTCGCCGATCAGCTGGGATTTGTGCAGGTCGATACCATTGTGAACTGGCTGCCGATCATGCTCTTCTGCATCCTGTTCGGGCTCAGCATGGATTACCACGTGTTTGTGCTTAGCCGCATTCGCGAAGCGTGGGATCGCACAAAGAGTGTCGATGAATCAATTGTGGAAGGCGTGAATCACACCGGACGCATCATCACCGGCGCTGCCGTCATCATGATCGCCGTGTTCGGCGCCTTCGCGATGGGGCGAGCCTCGGAGATGCAGCAGATGGGCTTTGGCCTCGCCATCGCGGTCTTCCTCGATGTCACGCTCATCCGTTCGATTCTGCTTCCGGCCGGCCTCAAGCTTCTGGGCGAACGTGCCTGGTGGTGGCCGCGTGCGCTCAAGTGGGTGCCGCAGATTCAGGTGGAAGGTGCTCCAGCTCCGGTGCAGCCGGACTCTCGACCAGTCGTCTCCATGGGCGGCGGTGAGTAGACACATTTCACCAAACTCAACGCATTCAATGGAAGGAGCCGGTCCTGGATGGATCGGCTTCTTCCATTAGGTAAGGATTCCGGGATGGGTGACATGTCATAACCAGCAACGCGTTTCGTGCCAAGGGGTTATCCTAGTAGGTAGTGGAACTATTGGTGCTACAGGATGGAAACATGGACGAATCCGAGGTAAATCAGCAACAAACCCTGCAGGATACCCTCATCCGCACCCAGGTAGCGCACACCGCGGCTCCGCGGAAAGTGGCACGCACCTTTCCCGAACTGTTGCTGAAACTTCGTGAAGAACGCAATCTCAGTAAAGCAGAGTTGGCCAAACGCGCCGGGTTGGATCCCAGTTCCATCACGCGGTTCGAACAGGGTCAACGAGCTCCGGAGCGATTGAGCATCGTTCAAATTGCCGATGCCATGGTGCTTCCGGCTATGGATCGTGATCGATTGCTCGCCTCCGCCGGATTCCGATCGGAGATCTGGGACGATCCCACGATGGTAGATCTTGTCATCCTGCTGAACGATGATGAAATTAGCCCTCAGGCCCGGGCCGAGGTGCGAAGCGTTTTGAAAATGAGCACGGCCTTTTTGCGTATGCAGC
>JAFAEA010000279.1 GCA_023424355.1 Chloroflexota bacterium
ACGCACTTTATGTGCGGGAATGTCATCCACAAAGGGTGACACCACCAATATGCTTGGTCGATTCCCAAACGTACGCCCGCACATAAAGTGCGGGCAAAGGCTGATCTCATGAACATCAAACAGGTCACAACCCACGATTCCGCGCTTACCGCCCTCACCCGCAAGGGAACGCAATCCGAACCGACCCTGCCGCAGCACATTGTGGATCGCAATACCGAGATCTTCGGTGAGGTGCTCACGGCGCACCAGGTGGTTGCCCGGATCATCGCTGAAGTCCAGCAGACCGGTGATTACGGGATCCGCAAGTTCACCGAGCTTTACGATGGCCGCAAACCGGGCGATCTGGAAGTGCCTCGTGCGGATTGGGATGCCGCCCTGCATCGCATCGATCCGGAACTGCGAACCGCACTCGAACTTGCGGCGTCTCGCATTCGCGCCTTTCACGAGAAGCAGAAAAACGAAAGCTGGTTTGATGCCGGCGAACTGGGCATCTTCGGGCAGGTGATTCGTGGACTTCAGCGAGTCGGCATCTACACGCCTGGCGGATCGGCCGCACTCCCCTCTTCCTTGCTGATGACCGCTATTCCGGCGCGAGTCGCTGGTGTAGAGGAAGTGATCATCGCCGCGCCACCGAAGGGCGATGAGGGCATTCCGGATGTGATCCTCGCCGCCGCTGCCATCGCAGGAGTCGACCGAGTCTTCGCCATCGGTGGTGCACAGGCCATCGCAGCGCTTGCCCATGGCACGGAAACGGTGCCGCAAGTGGACAAGATCTGTGGACCCGGCAATATCTTCGTGGCGCTGGCCAAGCAGCAGGTCTCCGGCACTGTCGCCATCGATCAGATCGCTGGTCCGACAGAGACCCTGGTGATCGCCGATGATTCAGCTGATCTAGAGCTGGTCGCCGCCGATATGATCGCCCAGGCCGAGCATGATCCGGTTGCGAGCGCGATTTTGGTGACCACCAGTGAGCGAATTGCGAACGGCATCGCAGCGGAACTTGATGCGCAGGCAGCAGCACTCCCACGCGAGCAGATCATCCGCACATCACTGCAGGCGAATGGTGTGGTTGCGTTGGTGGACTCCATCGAGGAGGCGGTCGAATGTGCCAACGCCTACGCGCCAGAGCACATGTGCCTGCTGGTGAGCGATCCGTGGAGCCTTGTGGCGATGGTGCGCAATGCCGGTGGCATTTTTGTGGGAGAGAACTCGCCAGAAGCGTTGGGAGATTACACCGCAGGTCCAAGTCACGTGATGCCCACCAGTGGCACCGCTCGCTACAGCTCGCCGACGAATGTGCGCGATTTCCAGAAGATCATTTCACTTGCTGCCGGTAATCAGGCGGCGATTGATGCCCTCGGTGATGCCACGGTGCGAATCGCCCGTGCTGAGGGACTCGATGGTCACGCGGCCTCGATCACCCGACGACTGGGCAAGAGCTAACCCGCGGCCAGCGATCGCAACGCAAGCACAATCTGATCCTCGACGGTTGCGCCGTCGGGGATCTCGATTTTTCCGAGCGCTGTCTTGGCTTCGGCAGCGGTGTACCCGAGCGCCAGTAGTGCCTCCATCGCATCATTACTCTCGTGGCTGACATTGGCCACCTGGGCATCGACATTCTCGGGCAGCTTGCCGCGCAGATCGAGGATGATCCGCTGGGCAGTGCGCTTGCCAATACCTGGCACGGTGGTCAGTTGATCCACCTCTTCCCCGGCGATGACGCTAAAGAGCTCATCAGCGGAGAATCGACTCAGGATCGCCATCGCGACTTTTGGTCCCACGCCGTTCACACCGATCAGCGTTTGAAACCATTGCAAATCGGCGGGAGTCAGGAATCCGTAGAGCAGCTGAGCATCATCGCGCACCACGAAATGCGTGTGAAACTCCACCGTACCAGTCAAGTTCGGAGCGGTGCTCACCACACGCCCGGGGGTGAACACACGATACAGAACCCCCTGCACATCCAGAATGACTGCATCCGGTTCCACTCGATGAATTGTTCCCAAAAGCCCGGCGATCATGGCATCCTCACTATCTCTAACCTGTCGGGAATCGTACCAAAGTTCCGGCTACACTGAAGTCATGAATATGCACACACCTGTTGTCGATGCCCATGTCCATATCTTTCCGCCAGAGCTGATCGCCCGGCGCGAACAGCTGCTGCAAGAGGATGCGTGGTTCGCGGAGGCGTTCGGACATCCGAAAGCGAAGATGACCACCGCTGAGGAGCTCATCGCCAGCATGGACAAGGCAGGTGTTGATATCTCCATCGTGGTTGGCTGGCCGTGGAAATCCAACGATCTCTGCGCCGAACACAACACCCACATGGCAGAAGTCGCCAACCGCTGGCCGGATCGTATCCGCTGGCTGGGGATCATCAATCCATCGGCTGAGGGTGCCAGCGAAGAGATCGATCGCTGTGCGACCCTTGGTGCCAGCGGTTTCGGCGAAGTCAACGCCGATGGGCAGGGGTTCGCCTGGAGCGATCCTGATAGTTACCGCGATGCTGTGGTCCGGATCGCCTCGCTCGGTCTGCCGCTCATGACGCACACTTCGGAACCGGTGGGGCACATCTACCCCGGCAAGGGATTCGCCGATCCCCGCGAGATCATCACGGCCATCGAGACAGTTCCACTGGCAAAGTGGGTTCTGGCCCACTGGGGAGGAGGACTCCCCTTCTACGAACTGATGCCCGAAGTGAAGGTCGCCTGCACACATGTGGCGTACGACAGTGCCGCCACCAGCTTCCTTTACGATCCGGCGATCTTTCGACGGGTGATCGATTTGGTCGGCGTCGATAAGGTGCTCTTCGGCAGCGATTGGCCAGTGCTGGGGCAAGGCAAACTCATCAACCGCATTCGCGAGGGAGGTCTCACCGAGGATGAACTCGCAGCCGTGCTCGGTGGCAATGCACTACGGATCTACGGAACATCCTAGTATTCCGGGGCAGCGGCCCGAGCATTCTGGACAAATGCCTTCAGCTTGGCCGGATCCTTCACACCGTCCGTCTCGGTGCCGCTGGCGGTATCCACGCCAATCGGATTCACCTGCCGGATCGCTTCGGCCACGTTCCCCGGATCGAGTCCGCCGGCAAGCACGATCGGATATCGCACCGAAATCTCCTGTAGCAGGCGCCAATCGGCCTTCACTCCAGTGCCACCATAGGCTCCTGCCTTGTGGCCATCGATCATTACCAGTTCAGGGGCATGCCGGTGATTCAACCAGGCATCGACTTCGCTCGTAGCAGTGTTGAAATCAGTACCCTCAGGGAATCGCAGTGCCTTGATCACCGGCATCTCGAGCTCATCCAGAATCTCGATCGGCTCGTTGCCACTTAGCTGCACCATG
>JAFAEA010000285.1 GCA_023424355.1 Chloroflexota bacterium
CGATCTTCCGGCGCTTCGTTTGCAATCTCATAGTCGACTCAACCCGGATGAAGCGCTGCGGTGTCTCACCACGCTGCCCGGACTAAGTCAGTGGCATCCCTTGTCTGGCGAATACGTACTGGTGGCCCCGTGGAGGCATCGGACGGATATCGTGAGTCTGCGCGAGGTGAGCGCCTTCCACCACGAATCCTCATTAGTCTCCGCTGTATTTCGCTCCGCGATTGATCAGGGCCGCTCTGCCTGCATCACCGCAGAGACATATGAGAAACGCCGACCGATTTTCTATTCCCGGAACGGGATGGAGCTCTTCGAGACCATCATTGCCTATCATCACAACCGAATTGATGGATTTCTGGATGCAATCGAGTCGCCAACACAAAAGTTTGTGCCAGTGACGCTCGATGATCCAGAGCTCCTACAACAGGTAATGGATACCGATCGCGCTGCATTTGGTTGGCTCTGGCACAACAGCGTGGGCGAATTCGAATGGTGGATGCATCAGCACAATGTGGAAGTGTGGGCGGGTGTCATTGACGGGAGAGTCGCCAGTTACTACGGCACTACGTACTTCCATGCGATGGGACATCTGGACCGAATTGGTGTTCATCCCGATTTTCAGGGAAAGCGCTTCGGTACGGAAACACTCACGGTTGCACTGCAGCGCATGGCGCAAATGGGTTTGCCAAGGGCTGCACTCAGCACGCAAATCGGCAACGTGGCCAGCAAGCATCTCTATGAATCCATCGGTTTCAAGCGATCAGAACGTGAAGATTATCAAATGTACGGCACCATTTTCCCGGCAGCCCCAGATGAATGGAAGCAACAATGAGTAGCAGTTTCGGCAAGATCTTTCGCATCACTACCTGGGGCGAAAGTCACGGTCCCGCTTTGGGCGTGGTGATTGATGGTGTGCCAGCAGGCATCCCAATTACCGTAGAGGAAATCCAGCACGATCTCGATCGACGCCGGGTGGGGCAAAGCAAGGTGACCACGCCTCGCGGCGAGCGAGATGCGGCAGAGATTCTCTCGGGCGTCTATGAGGATGTCACTACCGGTGCGCCGATCAGCATCATTACCTATAACAAGGATGCCGATAGCAGCAAGTACGACAATTTGCGTGAGGTTTTCCGCCCGGGCCATGCCGATTACACCTACTGGCGCAAATATGGTCACCGCGATCATCGGGGAGGTGGTCGATCTTCTGCACGTGAAACATGGGGACGAGTTGCCGCAGGTGTAATTGCCAAGAAGATCATCGCCAGCGTTGGTATCGAAGTCTTCGCCTGGGCCCAGGAGATTGGCGGTATCGCTTGCGAGACGTTTGACCGAAACGAGATTGAACAGAACATCGTCCGGGCGGCTGATCCTGTTGCAGCCGAGAAGATGATCGAGGCCATTTTGGCCGCCAAGGACGAGAAAGATAGCCTCGGCGGAATCGTTGAGATCCATGCCACCGGCATGCCGGCCGGACTCGGTGAGCCGACCTTCGACAAGCTCGATGCACTCATCGGCCAGGCGATGCTGAGCGTCCCGGCCACCAAGGGTGTGGAAATCGGGCGCGGATTCCAGCAGGCGCGTATGCGCGGATCCGAAAGCAACGATGCGTTCGTGCTGGAAGATGGAAATGTCCGCATCGGCAACAACAATGCCGGTGGCACGCTCGGTGGAATCAGTTCTGGCGAGGATGTGATTGTTCGTGTTGCCGTGAAGCCGACTTCATCCATCGAGCGCGAGCAGGACACGGTCACCAAAAACCTGGATCCGGAGAAGATCATCGTCTACGGACGTCACGATCCTTCAGTGGTGCCACGCGCGGTTCCAGTGCTGGAAGCGATGCTTTCGCTCGTCCTTGCCGATTTGGTGCTGCAAAACCGGGCAGCGCGTATCGATTGGAACCAGTAGACGGCGCGACCACTTGCTCTTTCGTGGCATCTGCTTTGCTGATACATTGCCAGTATGGGTCAACTGATTCAGCCTGAAAGGATTCATCATATGACAGCACCAGACGTACGCGATGGCGTACCTGTATACGGCAATTTCATCAATGGCCAATGGGAATCGGCCGGGGATACGTTCGATAACATCAACCCGTCGAAGGTGGATGAGGTCGTTTCCCACCACGGGAAGGGCTCCTCGGACGATGTGAAGCGTGCCGTCGATGCCGCCAGCGAGGCTTTCCAAAGCTGGCGACGCATGGGTGCAGTTGAGCGCGCCAACATTCTTTATCGTGCCGCTGACCTGCTGGCCGAGCGTGCGCAAGAGATCGGTCGCGATCTCACTCGCGAAGAAGGCAAAACCATCAAGGAAGGCATCGGCGAAACCATGCGTGCCTCGGGCATCATGCGGTACTACGCCGGTGAAGTTCTCCAGCCAAATGGCGAACACTATCCATCCGCTAACTTCAACACCATGCTCTACACCATGCGCGAGCCGCTTGGAGTCGTTGGCATGATTACTCCATGGAACTTCCCGATCGCCATTCCGGCGTGGAAAATCGCTCCCGCTCTGGCGTTCGGTAATACCGTTGTCATCAAGCCGGCCTCGGCATCGCCATTGTGCGCAGCCCATCTCATGCAAGTGTTGAAGGATGCCGGCGTTCCTGATGGCGTGGTGAACTACGTCACCGGATCCGCTGGCGAAGTTGGCGATGCACTTGTCGACGATGAGCGAGTCATCGCCCTCAGTTTCACCGGTTCGGAGGAAGTGGGGCGGAAGATTTACGCTCGCGCCAGTTCCCGCGGTGCCAAGGTACAGCTCGAACTTGGTGGCAAAAACCCGGCTATTGTCCTCGCCGATGCCGATATGAATCACGCTGCCCAGCAGGTGATCAACGGCGCCATCATGAGCACTGGTCAGAAGTGCACCGCCACGAGCCGTGCCATTGTTGATCGCAAGATCGCTTCCGATTTCACCAAATTGCTGGAGGAGAAGCTGGCCAATATCGTTGTGGGCGATCCGCTGGCCGACACATCAACCATTGGTCCATTGATCGATATGGCCTCCGCTGAGCGCGTGGCTGCCGAAGTGGCATCCGCGAAGGATGCCGGTGCCAATCACGTAATGGGTGGCGACCGACCGGATGCCCTCAAGCACGGTGCTTTTGTCACTCCGGCCCTCTTTACGGGCGTCTCTTCCGATTCACGATTGGGGCAGGAAGAGCTGTTCGGCCCGGTGCTCGGTGTGATCGAAGTCGACGATATGGACGAATCTCTCGCGGTTGCCAACAGCGTGCGCTACGGCCTGAGCGCGAGTATCTTCACCCGGGATCTTGGTAAGGCCATGCGATTCGCTCGCGAGATCCAGGCAGGAATGGTTCACATCAACAGCGAAACCGCTGGTGCCGAGTACCAGTTGCCATTCGGCGGTTACAAGAGCAGTAGCTCGTATAGCCGCGAACAGGGCAAGGCTGCACGCGATTTCTACACGCAGATCAAGACCGTGTTCATGGATGAGCCACCCACGGCATAGGTATTGCAGGTAGAGTGGAAGTAGGTCTTTTGGGCGATTAGCCCGTAACACAAGGATTTTTACAAATGGCACAGACACGATCCAGCACAACAGTTTGGTCCGGCGACGTTCAGAGTGGTAGCGGTCAGGTTACTGGCAGCACCGGTGCTTTGGGCGAGCAGAAGGTTACTTTGAGCAACCGCATCAACGAAGCCGAAGGTCTCACCAGCCCAGAGGAGTATCTGGCGGCGTCGCTGAGCAGCTGCCTGGCGATGAATCTGGCTGCCACGCTGGCCAAGGGCGGCACTCCGGCCGAAACCGTTGAGGTCACCGCCGATGTGGTGGTTGGCCCCAAGGATGGCGGCGGACTCGAAGTGAAATCGGCCAATGTCGCGATTTCTGGCAAGGTTCCAGGCATGAGCGAGGAGCAGTTCCGTGAAGTCGCTACTACAGCAGAGCAAACCTGCCCGATCGCCAATGTGATCCGCGGCAACGCTCCGAGCGAGGTCAGCATCAGCTACCAGGGCTAGATCCCAAATTCGCAAACCCAGACCTCCTGTCTGTCCCTCGGGATGGGCAGGAGGTCTTTTTCTTCTCTCCGAACTAACTGCACATATTCCCTTCTTCAGGGTGTTGCGCAATCGCCAACGTTTGCATACTGTGTAAATCACTACGGTATGCGCAACGACGCGCGCACAAGATTTACTGCATCTGGCGATTGACCCAGGTGTTTTCGTGCACTGAAAAGAAGGGAATCGTTCATGGCGATTAGAAAATCATCGACACTCCTCAATCACGCAGTTTCCCGACGATCGACATTGAAGGGTATTGGTGCCACGGCGTTGGTGGGTGGTATCCCATTCACGCGACTAAGCATGGCAGCAGCGCAAGATGAAGAGATTTCTGCCGGCGGCGTGCTCAATGTCGCTATCTCGCAAGATACAACTGCCGGCCTCGATGCGCAGTTCACTACTGCGACACTCACAGGCAATGTCGCGCAGCACGTGCTTGAATCGCTTTTTGCCGATGATGCATCGTTTTCTCCAAAACCACATTTGGTCAGCGATTACGAGCTCGCCGCAGATGGGATGAAGCTTTCGATGTCGCTGCGGGAAGGCATCACCTTCCACAACGGCGCTCCGCTCACAGCTGCTGATGTCGTGGCGTCGCTCAATCGTTGGGGTGTGCTCAGCACAAGTGGTCGATTGGCCTACGGACGTCTGGATTCCATTGAGGCTATCGATGACCTTACCGTCGAGATGAACTTCAATGCACCAACCGGAATCATCCTCACACTTCTTGCCGGCAACTCCGCGTTCATCATCCCTGCAGATATGGCCGAAGCGGCTGGCGAGGATCAGCTGACCTTTGAGCAGAGCATTGGTACTGGACCGTTCAAGTTCCTCGAGCATGAGGCCGATCGACACCTGCGCCTCGGCCGAAATGATGACTACGTGGATCGCGATGAGCCGGCAGACGGAATGTCTGGTAAGCGAACCCCGTATCTGGATGAGATTGCGTTCCTGATGGTGCAGGACCCATCCGTCCGGGCAAACGGTATCTCCACAGGCGAATATCACTGGGGCGATACACTGCCGCCGGATTACATGGAAATGTTGGAATCCGACCCGGCAGTGACTCCGTTGCTGGTGCAGCCGTTCCAGACCATCATGGCCCACCTGAACAAGAAGGATGGCCTGATGACGGACAAGGCCATGCGCAACGCCCTGCAGCAAACATTCAGCCAGGAGGACGCGCTACTGGCCGGCTTCGGGCGTCCAGACTTTATTCTGGCGTCACCATCGATGACTGGTCCGGAAACATCCTGGTTCAGCGAATCTGGTGCCGATAATTACAACAATCCGAACCCGGATAATGTTGCCGCATTGCTTGAAGAGGCAGGGTACGATGGCACTCCAGTGCGCTGGCTGGCCAACACGCTTTCGCCGTACAACGTGGCGATTGCCGAGTTCGTTCGCCAGGAAGCTGAAGGTGCTGGAATCCCCATTGAGATTCAGGTAACCGACTTCGCGACGTACTCCGATATTCGCGCCGATGAATCGCAGTGGGATGTCTTCCTCACGGGTCACGGAGCCGCATCGCACCCGGCGCGCCACGTCATGAATGATGCCGAGTGGCCAGGATGGTGGGATAACGCCGACAAGGATGCCCTTGTCGCCGATATGATCGCCGCCGCCGATGATGCAGCCCTCAAGACCGCAATCGATAGCTGGACCGAACTGATCTACGAGGAAATGCCTTCGATCATGATCGGACACCAGTTCGAGCTGCGAGCTCACTCGGAATCGGTCAAGGGATTCGTCAACACCACTCCGTTCTATTTCTGGAACGTGGGCCTGGATTCCTAGACTACTTCTGAAACCGATGGCGAGGCATTGCCTTGCCTGTATGTGCGACATGCGCCCGGGATAATCCTGGGCGCGGTCACGTCCGTTACAGAGGATCTTCATGTCCGGATATATTGTTCGCCGCATACTTGCCACCATCCCGGTCATGCTGCTGGTGGCAACGGCGGTATTCCTGCTCCTCAAGCTGACTCCGGGTGATCCTGCCGGTGTGTTGCTTGGGCCAGAGGCGACAGAAGAGCGTCGCCTCGCATTGCGTGATGAACTTGGATTGAACGATCCAGTGTTGATGCAGTACGTGCGCTGGCTCTGGGACGCTGTTCAGGGTGACTTGGGAACATCGCTGTTCCTGAACGAGCCAGTTACCTCGGCGCTCGCATCTCGGGCTGAGCCAACCATTGTGCTCACGATTGGTGCGGTTTTGGTCTCGGTTGTCGTTGGGATTCCGCTTGGAGTACTTTCAGCAATCAAGCGGGGAACCTGGTTCGATGTCGGCTCAATGGGAGTAGCCATTATTGGTATCTCCATGCCCACATTCTGGCTGGGCCTCAACCTGATTCTCATTTTCGCTGTGCGCTGGGAGGTTCTGCCGATTGCCGGTTATCAACCACTAGGCGATGGGTTGTGGGGAGCCATCAGGTACATGATCCTGCCATCGGTCACACTTGGTCTCGCTCAGGCAGCGTTTCTGGCCAGAATGACCAGATCGATGATGCTGGATGTGCTTCATCAGGATTACATTCGCACCGCACGCGCAAAAGGGGTAAGGGAATTCAGCGTGACCATGCTGCACGCATTCCGAAATGCCATGATGCCGATCGCCACTATTGTTGGTCTCACCATCGCGGGCCTCCTCGGTGGTGCTGTCATCACCGAGCAGATTTTCAACATTCCGGGGGTGGGTCGATTGTTGATTCAGGCGGTGGTGCGGCGAGATGTGCCACTTGTGCAGGGAACGGTTCTCGTGATCGCTCTGATCTACGTATTGGTCAATCTGGCTGTGGATATCTTCGCGGGTGCCGCTGATCCTAGAATTCGGCGGTCATAAACCATGGCAACTACATCCAAAACCACACTCATGTCTGCCGCCAGTCAACCTGCGAAGAAGCGATTCGATATCTGTCGTATCGCCAAGCGCCACCCGAACATGGCAATCGGATTTGTGCTCATCACCATCATTGTGCTGGTGTCGATTTGCGCGCCGTTGATCATGACTCATAGTCCTACGCATCAGGTTCCTGCTGAACGCCTTAAACCGCCGTTTACTGGCGAGTACTGGCTCGGCACCGATGGGCAGGGGAGGGATCTGTACAGCCGAACCATCAAGGCGTCGCAGGTGTCGCTGTTTGTCGGTGCCGTGGTGGCTCTGCTAACGATCACCGTGGGCGGACTCATCGGGCTTCTTTGCGGCACTATTCAGAAATTCGACACCATTGTGATGCGAATCATGGATGGCATGCTGGCCTTCCCGAGCATCATTTTGGCGATCGCGATCATGGCCGTTCGCGGACCCGCGATTTCCAATGTCATCTTCGCGCTGGCCATTGTGAATCTGCCAACGGCTGCTCGGGTTGTGCGCAGTGTTGTGCTGGGAATTGCAGAAGGTCAGTTTGTAGAAGCCGCGAAAGCGATGGGTGCGTCCAGAGGTCGAATCCTCTTCAAGCACATTGCCATCAACAGCCTTTCGCCCGCGATTGTGCAAACGAGCATCGTGTTCGCACAAGCCATTCTCTCGGAAGCCTCGCTATCGTTCCTTGGCGCAGGCATCCCGACGCACATTCCAAGTTGGGGTGTGATGCTCTCCGATTCGCGAGTATTTCTGGCCAACGCCCCATGGACGATGCTGGTGCCCGGCGCAGCGTTGACCATTACGGTATTCGCCCTCAATCTCATCGGAGATGGCATTCGCGATATGCTTGACCCACGGCTACGGAATCGATAACAGGAGAGAATCCATGGCAAAGTTCGCTGCGTTCGTTCAGTACACAGAAGATGAAGCACGCGTTACCGAAATTCGTCCAAAGCATCGAGAGTATCTCTCGGGGCTGCTGGAGGCCGGCAAGATGCATCAATCCGGGCCGTTTCTCGATGGTAGCGGTGCGTTGATCATCTACAACGCAGAGGACCTGGCCGAAGCCCAGGTCCTCCTCGCGAACGATCCGTTCAGTATCAATGGCATCATCACCAGTGCCGAGCTGAAGGAATGGAAAATCGTGTTCGACGGCGCGAACAGCTAGAGATTCGCTCAATCGATCAGGATGGGTGGTGCTCCAGTTCATGCGCGAGCGCTTCGAGCTCGGCACCACCTGCCATCAGCTGCATCACCGCTTCCTTGGTGGTTTCCGATTTCGCGAACGTGCCAGCACTTCGTCCGTGCATGAGGAGCGTGAATCTGTCACCAATCGCCCAGGCGTGATGGGCGTTATGCGTGATGAAGATCACCGCCAGTCCTTGTTCGCGCGCCTGATGGATGTATTGCAGCACTACACCGCTTTCTTTCACACCCAGAGCTGCAGTTGGCTCATCCAGAATCAGCGTGCGCGCACCAAAATACACCGCGCGGGCGATGGCGACACTCTGCCGCTCGCCGCCACTGAGCGTGCCCACAGGCTGGCTCGTATCGCGCAGGGCAACGCCCATGCGATTGAGCTCCGCCTTGCTCACGGCGTTCATCTGCTCAAGATCGAGCCGCCTGAACGGACCAACCCCTTTTGTCGGCTCAGCACCGAGGAAGAAGTTTCTGGCCACGCTCATGAGCGGAATCATCGCCAGATCCTGGTACGCAGTGGCGATTCCCAGCGAAAGTGCATCCGCCGGGGAGTTGAGCGATACGGCGTTCCCATCCACCAGCAATTGACCTGAATCCGGCTTGTGGACTCCGCTCAGCACCTTGATGAGTGTGCTCTTGCCTGCTCCGTTGTCGCCCAGCAGGCAATGAACTTCGCCAGGCATGACAGACATTGATACATCGCGCAGCGCATTGATGTTGCCGTAGCTCTTGCTAATGTTTTGGGCTTCCAGCGCAGGATTCGTGCTCATTGCCGACCTCCCATCGCGCGTTTGCGTACGGTTTCATTGAGAATTACGGCAAACAGCACCATCGAACCCATAAACACCTGGAACCAATCGGCATCGACTCTGGCGTATACCATGCCCTGCTGAACCATTCCGAAGATAAGTGCGCCGATCGCCGCACCGAACGCGGATCCGTATCCACCGGTCATGAGCGTGCCGCCGATAACCACTACCATGATGGCGTAGAGCTCGCGTTGGTTACCTCGCAGTACGTCTGCACCGGTGGTATTGATCACCTGAATTACGGCGAGTAGCCATCCACAGAGTGCCGTGCCGATGAACAGCGTGATCTTCACGCGGTTCACATTTACACCGCTATTGCGTGCTGCCAACTCATTACCGCCAACGGCGAAGATCGCGTTTCCAAAGCGATGTCGCTGTAGAATCCAGGTGGCGATCACCACCAAACCAAGCCACCAAAGGATGCTCACCGCCCAGGTGGTGCCGAACGCAGAGAACTCGTGACCGAAAATCTTGTCCGCACTCGCGTAGCCATCGGTGTTCTGAACACCGCCGATCTGGGTTCGATTGGTCACTTTGCGGGTGAGTGCAATAGTAGCACCACGCACGATAAACAGTGTCGCCAATGTGACGATGAAGCTGGGAAGTCGGGTCCAACGGACGATGAGTCCGTTCAGGAGCCCGATGAGCATGGCTATGACGCCGGAAACTGCGATCGCGGCCCAGAGATTCCAGCCGTATTCCACCGAGAGTACGGCGATAATCATGCCGCTGGCGCCGATGACACTTCCGATGCTGAGATCGAATTCGTTGGCGATCATCAGCAAGCTGACTCCGACCGCGAGAATGCCGAGTTCCGCTGCCACCTGGAGATAGCTCGCGGTGCCGCGAGCGGTCAGGAACCCCTGACCGCCCGCCACAACCGCGAAATAGATCCACAGCATGATTGCGCCAATTCCGGCTCCGAGTTCCGGAGTGAGAAGCGCTTTTCTGAGATGACTCACTTTGCCAAGTCTGTCATCTTGAATAGGTAGTTCAGCCACGGATTACCGGGTTCCTCCGTCAATCAGATCCTTCACCTGATCGACATTGGTGGCGTCCACGTAGCCTGGGCCGGTCATCACGATATCCTGCGCAATCGTGTTGCCATTGCGGCAGAACTGGGTGAGGAACACAACGGGCAGGTACCCCTGCAGATACTGCTGCTGATCGATGGCAAAGGTGACATTGCCATCCTGGATGCCCTGGATAACTTCCGGGCTGAGGTCGAAGGTCGCGATGGCAACATCCTCACTCTTGCCAGCACTGGTGACGGCAGCGATGGCCGAGGTGCTGCCTACTGGGCCGAGCGCCATGATGCCATTGATATCCGGATTTGCGGTGAGGGCTGCATCAATACGCTGTTGGGCATCGGTCGGGTTGTTGAGATCAACGACCAGCTGCTCCACGGTGCCGCCGTTTTCGGCCATGCCGTCTTCAAAACCACGGCATCGCTCTTCGAGACCGCTATTACCGGCTTCGTGAATCAGGCAAATGGCATGGGTGGTGCCTTCGCTGCTCATGCGCTGACCACCGCCGAAGCCGGCGTCGTATTCGGTCTGGCCGACGTGTGTGAACAGGCCGAGTTCAGTCGAGGTTTCGTAACCGGAGTTGATACTGATCACCGGGATACCGGCATCAATTGCCTTCTGGATACTTGGGGTGAGGGCAGGGCCATCTGGAATGCTGATGATGATTCCATCTGGCTCACTGGCGACTGCGGCATCGATGAGTTGGCTCATGGCCACCATGTCGTAGGTGGTGGGAGCCTGATACTCCACGGATACATCCATATCCTCACCGGCCTGGTTGGCGCCATTCTGCACCACACTCCAGAACGGATCTGCAGCCTGACCGTGGCTGATCACAATGAATCGCAGTTGATCGTCCTGTGCGGATGCACCGGATGCGAGCAAGACAGAACTGAGGACCATGCACATGGCCAATGCTGTTTGAAGAACACGCTTCATATCAGTCAACTCCTTATTTGATTAAGTCGGGTATGCGGAAAAATGCGAGGGTGAGGCGGGGCCTCCTTTCGGTTTTGGATGTGGATAGTTCTTGGGTAGCGTAAAGCAAAACGATTCTCCCCGAACATGGGCAGGGAGTACGTTGAGCGAAGTCTGCATTTGTATCAAGGTGCAAGTACTACTGCCAGTATACACAACCCGAAACGAACACCTGTTCGGTTATAATCAGGCTATGACTACGAATAAGCCTGCCCGCCCCGATTTCAACAAACGTCT
>JAFAEA010000316.1 GCA_023424355.1 Chloroflexota bacterium
GCGAACGTGTGCCTGAGCGTGTGGTTCACGCGCGCGGCATGGTGGCGCACGGAGAGTTTGAAGCCTACGGCACCATTGGCGATGATCCGGCCAGCAAGTACACCCGCGCCAAGCTGTTCCAGGAAAAAGGCAAGAAAACACCGCTCAGCATCCGCTTCAGCACCGTTGCCGGTGGCAGCGGCAGTAGCGAGCTTGCTCGAGACCCTCGAGGCTTCGCAGTTAAGCTCCGCACGGAAGATGGCAACTGGGATATCGTGGGCAACAACCTGCCGGTGTTCTTCATTCGCGATGCCACCAAGTTCCCCGATTTCATTCACAGCCAGAAGCCGGATCCGGTGAGCAACACCAATCAGGTTCCGAACCGGGTGTTCGATTTCTGGGCCGCTAGCCCGGAAGCCATGCACATGATCACCTGGGTCATGAGCACCCGCGGTATTCCCAAGAACTATCGCCAGCAGGATGGATTCGGTGTGAACACCTACCGCCTGGTGAATGCCAATGGCGAGGCCGTGCTGGTGAAGTTCCACTGGAAGAGCCAGCAGGGAATCGAGGGCTACACCGCCGAGGAAGCCGCCGAGCAGCAGAAGTTCGGGCTCGATCCGCACACGCAGGATCTCTTCAATGCAATTGAAGAAGGCAACTATCCGAAGTGGGAACTGAATGTTCAGATCATGAGTGATGATGAGCATCCAGAACTCGATTTCGATCCCCTGGATGACACCAAGACCTGGCCGGAAGATCAGTTCCCGCTGCTGCCGGTGGGTATGATGACCCTCAACAAGAACATCGAGAACTTTCACAACGAAGCCGAACTCATTGCCTTCGGTACGGGTGTGCTGGTGGACGGCGTCGATTTCTCGGATGACAAGATGCTTATCGGCCGCACCTTCAGTTATAGCGACACCCAGCGCTATCGCATTGGGGCCAACTACCTGCAGTTGCCGGTAAATGCGCCGCTCACGCCGGTTCGCACGAACCAGAATGGTGGCCAGATGGCTTTCGGTGTGGATGAGCGAGGCGACGATCCAGCCGTAACCTATGAACCAAGTGTTCGTGCCGGGCTGGCGGAAGCAGACGAGAGCTACCACGGGTATGAGCCAACGATTGAAACAACAAAAATCGTGCGGGAATCTATCGACCGAACCAATAACTACGGTCAGGCCCGTGAGCGCTGGTTGAGTGTGGAAGAGTACGAGCGCGAGGAAATTGTGAACAACATTGCTGGTGGTCTTTCCCAGTGCGATGCGATTGTTGTCGACAAGTTCATGGAGCACGTGTATGCCACCCATGAAGATTTCGGCAAGCGCGTGGAAGCCAAGATCGCCGAGATCAAGGGCGCCTAGGTTCGCAGTCCGGTATTCCAGGAAACAAAAGAACGCTCACGCTGAATCAGCGTGAGCGTTCCTTTTCTCTCCCCTACTCGCAGCTACAGCAGCCCCGCTTGCATGGCGATAGCTGCCGCTCGCGATCGATTGGTGACCTCCAGCTTGCCGAAGATATTGGTGAGATGCGTGGTAACGGTGCGGGTGCTGACGAACATCTCATCCGCGATCTCTGCATTGCTGAGACCTCTGGCAACCATGGTGAGCACCTCGGATTCTCGGGGAGTCAGGTGCTCCAGCGGGTTGGATTCCTGTTCCGGCAGCGATTTCTTTGGTGGCGAAATCGAGATGATCTTACGGCTGATTTGTCGCATCCGTGTCATGAGCGACTCCCGATCATAGCCGGCGCCCTGTGACATCCTTTCTGCAAAACGCGGGAGTGCATGCGTTTTCAACACATTGAGCACGTGGCTCTCGGCATCGGCACGATCCTGATTTGCTGCCACCTGAAGTGCCTCCCGCAGGTGCTGTACTGCGCCCAACATTTCGGCAGCTTCCGCATGCAGATCGATCTCGATACATATTTGCGCGAACACACTGGCAAAGGAGACCAATTCTTTGTCTCCGCCCTCTATATCCATGAGTTCCGCAGCCCGCATCATACCTTCGGCAGCGGTACCCCAATCTTTTTGGCGAATACTTACGGTTGCGTAGTTGTTCACCGCAGCCGATTCATGATGCACCCAGCCCGCCGGCGCACATATCGCAATCGCCTTTTCGGCAAACTCCTGACACTCTTCCAACTGGTCGAGTTCCAGGCAATTGCTACTCAGGTTGGAATATGTTGAGGCCATCCCCCCAACATCCCCGTGTTGTTCGCAGAGTGCCAAGCCTCTGCGAAACATTGCATCGGCTTCTATGAACCGATCGAGGTTCTGATACTGAACGGCCAGATTCGCATAACCCATAGCCAGTGCAATATGATCTCCGGAGGTCTCGAGTTCGCGAACAACGCCTTCATACACAGCGGCTGCAGCTTCGTAATCGGCCTTCTGATAGTGCACGTTCGCGAGCATTCCGTTTGCCACCATGAGACTGCGTTGAGCCCCGATGGATTTGGCCAGTTCTTTGGCCCGGAGGATCAAATCCTCGGCAGCATCCAAATTGCTGTAATCAAATTCCACTGTTCCGAGCCCGGTGAGGGCCCGCACGAGGTGAACCTTATCCTCCAGGTGTTCCGCAAGATCACGTGATTGTTCAAACGCTGCTCGGGCGGATTCCAACTCCCGAATCCCTTCATACAGATACCCGATACCTCCCAGCGCTTTCGTACGATTGAGATCACTCCCTGTGCCTGCGGAGGTATCCGGTTTGGCATCCAGAAATCGTCTGGCCATGCCATTGGCATCCGGGTAGCGCCACGCGTTCCCCAGAATCCGCTGACTCAGCTCGTGCTCACCATGCCCATTGGCCCACATCATGGCATGGAGCAGGTTGGGCACATCGTCTCGCAGCCGCGCCATCCAATCGCCGGATTCCGATGTCGTGAGATGAGGTTCGGCCCGCTCCGCGAAATTCGCCATATCGCTGGCATGGCTGCGCCGGGCCAAATGATCCTCGTTGGAGGCCAGTAGCTGCTCCCAGCCAAACTCGCGCAGCATCTGCAACATTTGGTAGCGAGGCGTGGCAGATTCCTCAACCACCTTCCGGATGAGACTCCGGTTCACAAGAAACTGCACCACATCCATTGGATCATCGGTCAGCTCCAGTACCGCTGTTACATGCCGGATGGAATGCAGACTGAACCCGCCCTCATACACCGAGATCCAGTTGAAGAGTCTTTGTTCCGCCGGCTCCATCAGATCGTATGTCCAGCGAATGGCATTGCGCATGGTCTTTTGCCGATCTGGCAGATCGGCGCGGGAACTGGAGAGCACCGAGAGTTGATCCTGCAGTTGGTTGCTCAGCTCCTGCAGCGAAAAGATCGCGAGGCGGGCGGCCGCCAACTCGATGGCCAGCGGGATACCATCCAGCCGCTGACAGATCTCGGCGATAGTAGCAATCGAAGCATCATCTGTCGGCACATTCGGACCCGTAGCCGCACCGCGCTCGATGAACAGCTGCACCGCCGCAAGCTGGCGCGGCGTATCGGATTCCGTGGCCAATGGCTGGAGCGGATACACCTGCTCCCCACTTAACTCCAGGCTGGTGCGGCTGGTAGCGAGGATGGTGACATTCGGCAGTGCTTGCAGCAAATCGAGCACCACCGTGGCGACATCGGGAATCTGTTCCAGGTTATCGAGTACCAGCAGGCGGGTTTCCGAACCCAACGCGACCGCGAGAGCAGCAACCGTATCGGTCGATTCCGGGAGCCCGGCGATTTGAGCGATCGCCATCGGCACACTGGTGGCCAACGTGACGGAAGAAAGCGGCGCGAACAGCACTCCGGCCTCAAAGGATGGTTCCAGTTCCATGGCCACCTGGAGCGCGAGTCGGGTTTTACCCATGCCTCCAAACCCGGTGATGGTCACTAGCCGGTCTCCGGATTGCAGCAGATTGTAGAGGTACTCAACCTCAGCTTCGCGACCAATGAGCGCC
>JAFAEA010000366.1 GCA_023424355.1 Chloroflexota bacterium
TTGGCTGATGTTCGCGCGATGGATGTAGGCTCGCCCAGCATGAGCCGCCCCTGGCGGCGAAGGCTTGGGGCGGGCTCGAGGGACCGATGCTCCACCCAAGAGTTCCGCCTCACGAATTAGTCCCCCAATTGCCCGGGCCATGCGCGCAATTGTTGATGGCGAAATTGTTTGATTTCTGCGCGCAGCCCGAGCCTACCGTTGGCACTGCGTATGTCGGTTGCGCGGATCCTACCCCAACATCCCCCTCACCCACTCAACCTCGGCACCAATCATCACCTCGATCGGACCGCGATCGTCGTGCGGAACCACATCCCAATTCGCCGAGCGCAACTCGATGAACCCAACATCAATGCCCCGCGCGGCAATCTCGCGCAACCAATCCGCTGTGGCTTCCCGCGTGGAGGTGAACACCCCGTACCGATCCGCCAACAATGGCGCATGGGTATGGATCCGCCAGGTTTGACCTGCCGATTCGCAGAGAGCAGCGATCGCATCCGCCAAATCATCGTATCGCTGCACGATCTCGCAATCTCGCGAGGCAACCACCTGTTGCAACAGATTCGGACTCTCGAATCCCTCCAGGTGAACGGCGAGCTCCTTCTGAGCGGCCGCATCCTCCGGAACTTCCACCTCAAGGGCACTCGATACCTGAAGCCGACCAATCCGGATGCCATGCTCAGCAAACGCATCCAAACTGGCGGCGGCATCGTCCCACACCACGGCGGCATGGGCGGTATCCAGTGCGAGGCGGACATGTCGCAAAATCACCTCGGCGGACGAAATATCGGTGAGCTGCATGCGATCGCTCAGCATCGCGCCACCTCGGGGCAGCAACCATTGCGTAAAGAACCGCACGATATCCGCGGTATCGCGGAGAACGCTGCCGGGTTCGGCCTCGAGATCGATGTGCAATGTCACGCCGGTGCGATCATGGATACCGGCCAGATGCTGCACTACACGAATCACATTCAGTGTCAGCGCCGCCCAGTTGCCGGGCATATCCACATCCACCCAACGTCGATAGCTCAACCCATTGGTGGTGATCCCGATCTCGCGCTCCGGGCTGGCAAACTCAGCCGCAAGATTCAGGGCCGGGAACATGAATCCGAGCCGCTCTTCCGTGCGCCAATCCGGTTGATGTACCTGTTCCTTGCGGCCCCCTTCGATGCTCACAGCACCGAAGCCGATCAATTCCAAATCATGCTCGCTGAGCAGGGCCTGCAAGCTTTCAGCAGAAAGAGCCGGATCGCTCAACGCGGCCTGTGACAATCGCATGCTGACTCCAACTGGCGATTTCGTATTGATGGCGTGGTTAATCGGCGCCAGGGATGATGCAACCGTTGACTCTATGTCGGTAAACGACGTGTTGGGCCGGATAATTCCGGCATGCGCGATCTGCACAGCAAACCTCTCTATTCCTAAGTGTTAACAGCGATTCGAAGGTATTCCTCGCCACCGCCGGATACAGCCATTGTGTGCCATATCTGTGACCATTGCTGGCCGCTGCAGCAACCTTACCAGTGACATCTCGCTGTCAGATACCTGACAGGTTGTCATACCCTCTTCAGGAATTGTGGATAACCTGTATGGATTCCGGGGATAACCCCGCAAAAATGGGGAAAACCAATACCCGAATGTGAACGATTCATGAATATCTGCTGCATAGATGTCAACGTTTGTGCGAGGTCGGTTTGGGATTGTCAATGGTGGCGAATAATTCGTCAGTGGGCGATCGGGATGAAATCCGGAGTTATCCAGATCGATTTCTGCCCGCCATTGCAGCCGAATCCCGGCTTATCCACAGTATCCACAACCCCTATTACTTACGACTATATCCACATCTAAATGAGAATTACTAACGACGAAAAGTCACGGTCCAGTCATGGATAGACACAAACGGACAATGATCCACCCATCGGCTATCAGCCAGCCGTAGCGGATGGCTGCACACCGCTCTTGCCGCGAGTGGCTTCGTAGCGGGCGCGAAGCTGACCGCAGGCGGCATCGATTTCCACACCGCGGCTATAGCGCACCGTGGTGGGAACACCATGGCTCTGCACGATCTCCGCAAAGTGATCGATGGTCTCCACCGTTGGTCGCTCGAAATCCAGCACTTCTACCGGATTGAACGGAATCACATTCACGTGGCACAACCGACCGCGAAGCAGATTGCCGAGCTCGTGAGCGATCTCATCGCTATTGTTGATGCCGTTCATCAGCGCGTACTCGAAGCTGATGCGTCGGCCGGTCTTGGCGATGTAGCGATCGCATGCGGCCAGGAGGTCCTCCACGGGCCAGCGACCATTGATTGGCACCAGACGTCCGCGGAGTTCGTTGTTCGGGGCGTGGAGGCTCACAGCCAGGTTGATCTGCAGTGGTTCATCGGCCAGCGCATCGATGCGGGGGACGATTCCGGAGGTGCTGACAGTGATGCGACGAGCTCCGAAGTTCAAACCACGCGGATCGTGGATGATATTGATGAACTTCATTGTCTCTTTGTAGTTCTGCAGGGGTTCGCCCATGCCCATCATCACCAGATTGGTGAGATTGCGGCCGAGCTTCTTCGCCTGGCGGGCAGCATCCACCGTTTGCTGCACAATCTCACCGGCGCTGAGGCTGCGAGTGAGTCCACCGAGGCCGGTAGCACAGAAGGCACAACCCACAGCACAGCCAACCTGACAGCTCACGCATACTGTGGCGCGATCTGGATAGAGCATGAGAACTGTTTCCACAACCTGGCCATCGAAGGTCTCGTAGAGCAGCTTGTAGGTATCTCCGTTATCGGTCACCTTCTGATCCACCAGCTTCATGGTGGCGAACGGGAGAGCTTCTTCCATCTGATCCTGCAAGACTACAGGAATATTCTTCATGTCTCCGTAAGATTCTACGAAATTCTCGTATCCCCAGTTGTACATCTGTTTGGCGCGGAAAGTTGGAGCGCCGAGCTCCTTGAGTTTCGCCTCGAGATCCTCGAGCGAGCAATCGTAAAAGCCGATGAGGCGCTTGCGGAGGGAAACTGGTTTGCTGGATACAGGCTGCATTGTTGGTTCAGACATGGAATTCTCGTGATGATGATCGGGGAAGGTGTCGACGGCTCGACATCATCATTTTACCATTGCTCCACAACGATCCGGAGAACGACCATGCGAATTGATATCAATAGCGATCTCGGCGAGAGCTTTGGCGATTGGGCCATGGGCAACGATACCGACATGTTGCAGCTGGTGAGCAGTGCCAATATCGCGTGTGGTTTTCATGCAGGCGATCCGCGGGTGATGTTGGCGACTGTTGAAGCCTGCGCCGCCAATAATGTGGCTGTTGGCGCCCATCCTGGATATCCGGACCTGGTCGGATTCGGTCGGCGACACATGACCCTCACACGTCGGGAGCTGAAGACCGATGTGATCTACCAGATCGGTGCAATGCAGGCGATGTGCAGAGCCGCGGGAGTACCGCTCCATCACGTGAAGCCACATGGCGCCATGCAGAACAAGATGGCGGTTGATTACGAAATGTCCGTATCTTTTATTGAAGCAATGGTCGCAGTGATGGATGATCCGTTGATCTATGCGCAGCCTGGAAGTGCTACCGAGAAAGCCGCGCTGGATACTGGAATACGCGTTGCCAGAGAAGTGTTTGCCGATCGGGCGTATTTGGCCGACGGTCAGTTGGCACCGAGATCCATGGATGGAGCCGTTCTGCATGATCCGGAAGCGATCGCGAGCCGTATGCAGCGGATACTTGCCGGCGAAGCGATCGAGACCATCGATGGCGGCTCCCTCCGGCTCGAAGGCGACACTATCTGCGTGCATGGTGACACTTTGGATGCGGTAGGAATCGCCCGGGTGTTAAGAAAATCCCTAACATCATCGGGATTTTTGATTTCTCCGGTATGAACAGTTTTCCCCACAGTATCGACATTATCCCCGGTGCCATGCTCTGGACTGTCGGATCGGAGATGTCGAAAGACCTCACCGGAAGAATCGCGCAATTTCAGGCATTTCTGGACGATTTACAGGTACCCGGTATCATCGAGAATGTGCCATCCTACACCACAATACTGGTGATTTACGATGAAACAGTAATATCCCGCACCAGCGTTGTTGACCTGCTAACGGAATGCTGGGAACGTGCACTATCAGCACCTCCCTCGGGTGGGCAATCAAATGTCACCGTCGATGTCGTTTATGGGGACAACGTTGGGGATGATTTGGCGAACGTATCAAGTAATACGGGGCTAAGTGTTGAAGAAGTGATAACACTTCATGTCAGTACTCCCTATACCGTGGGTGCTGTCGGGTTCGCGCCGGGATTTACGTATCTCATCGGATTGCCGGAATCTCTGGCGACTCCGCGGCGCAGCACTCCCCGATTGCGCGTGCCGGCCGGTAGTGTGGGTATTGGTGGGAATCAGACCGGCATCTACGCGCTTCCTTCGGCCGGTGGCTGGAATCTCATTGGCCGCACCCCAACCCAACTCTTCGATCCCTTTGCTGATCCGCCAGTGAAGCTCAAGCTCGGTGATCAGGTGCGATTTCGGCAGATAGAATCGGCTGATTTTTCGAGTGTTCTGGCCAAGGAGCAGCTCCCCAGGGGTGATGGACCCATCGAAGTGGTAACCCCAGGGATGCAAACCACCGTGCAGGATCTCGGTCGGTATGGGTATGCGCGCTATGGATTTGCGACCGATGGTGCTGCTGATCGCGCCAGCCTCGTGGCTGCAA
>JAFAEA010000024.1 GCA_023424355.1 Chloroflexota bacterium
TGAATGCCAGCAATGTGCGGCGAAATCGCCGTGATTTTCTGCGAGTATCAGCCGTGACCGCAGCAGCAGCTGCGATGCCCCTGCGCGGCGTGTTTGCGCAGGATGACTCCACGCCAGCCTCAACACCTGGATCGGCGGCGGATTTCACTTTGCGTCTGCCGTTCAATCCGTACGGTCAGGAAGTCACGGTCGATCCGCATCGCACAGTGAACTGGGGTCCGTTTTGGGTGATGCTTCCCTATGCGTGGAGCAGCCTGCTTCGGTTCGATGAGAACGGCGCAGTCGAAGCCGATTTGGCCGAATCTGTTGAGCCGAACGAAGACGGCAGCGTGTGGACCGCGACCTTGCGAGAGGGTGTCTCCTTTGCCGATGGCACCGCTATCACCGCCGAGCATGTGGTGAAGAGCTGGATGCGCGCACTCGATTCCACCCGGCTTTCCCCCATGTATCGCTACATGGAACCGGTTGTTGGGGCGGCTGAGATTGCGACCGGCGAGAATGTACCGCTGGGCGCTGTCGCGAAAGACGAGCGCACCATCGAAATCACCCTCACCTCCCCACTCGCCCACTTCCCCAGCTATTTGGCCACATTTGGGTATGCTGTGGTGCATCCGAACATCGATGTTGAGGGCGATGATGCCATAGAGATCGGGCAGGCATGTTCGGGTCCGTGGATGATTTCCTCAGTTGATGACAGCGAGATCCGGATGGTGCCTAACCCGAACCACTGGAGCGAGCCATCGGCGGATGTTGCGGAAATTGTCTGGGTTATCGCACCCGGCGGAAACACCGATCTCACGATTCTCGATTGGTATCAGACCGATCAAATCGCGATTGCCGATGCCCCGCTCAGTGTGATTTCGGTTCTGGGCGAAGAATCCATGGAACTCAAGACTACTGAGACTCAATCGTCCACGTTGGTGCTGGCGCTAGATTTCCACCAGGCACCGTTCAATGATGTACGAGTCCGCCGCGCCGTGGCCGCCAGTATCGACCGTGCTGCCTGGAGTGCAGAGATTCATCAGAAAACCTATGTGCCCGCAAACAGCTTCTCGCCGCCAGTGCTGGCCGAGATTGCTGCTTATGAGGCTCCCACGGATGCCTTTGACGACGATCCGGCCTCGTTGATCGCGGATGCGGGATTTGATCCAGCACAATCCGAAGAAGAGATCGTTCTCTTCCAGCCGGCCACCGATTCGGTCGAGGCAATGGACCGCACGGCTCAGCTCCTCACGATGATCACCGATGCCACTGGCATCGAGATCACCCACGATACGATGCTGACCGCCGAGCAGATCACCGCCGCGCGTCAGGATGCAGGTGGCCTGCAGATGGCCTTGCAACAGTGGCAGCTCGATAGCGATCAGCCATCGATGTTGGCAGTCATGAATCAGGCAAGTGAGTTCAATGCTGGTTGGGTGAACTGGGAACCAGCGCTGGAGGATTCTGGCGATTTCACGCCCGGTGCCGATGCCACAGCATTCGATGAACTGATTGCCACCGCGCAAACCACGCTGGATGAGGCTGAGCGCAACGCCGCATATGCCGAAGCGGAGGCACTGCTGCTCAAGAACGCGGTGCTCATTCCAGTCGGATTCTGGAGCCCGCAGTACTTGCAGAAGCCGTGGCTGCTTGGGACACGTCAGGGTCCATGGAGCGGTGCCACTCCGGTGCGTATCGATGCAGAAGTGACTATCGATCGGGCAGCGATTCCAGCCACGCCAGAGGCATCCACTCCAGGCGCCTAGCTGACTGGCAACGCCTTATCACTTGATCCACGACCGAAGAGACGCACTCGCAACCACCGTTCGCGGGTGCGTTCTTCGTTAAGCGTTCGCTCCTCTGCTGCGATCATGTCGTGCAAGCCGATCATTCCGCGCAGCTCCCGGGTGTTGGCATCCACGACCGGGAAGCTCATGAGTCCCGTATTCGCAATGCGATGCAGTACGGAACGGAGCGTATCCCGTTCATCCACCGTTTCGGGCTCCGGAAGTGAGAGCGATTCGAGTGGGCGATCCGCAGCGCTGAACTCCGGATTGTCTCTCGCGGCCCACAGGGTACGTCGAGTGACGACGCCAACCATGGTGCCATCCTCAGCCAACACGGGATAGAGGTGTTGACCGGGACGGTTCGAGTTCTCGCGGGCAACGCGGTCGATATCTTCCATCGGCATGGTGACCGGGAATGCCGCGATATCCGTGCGCATCACATCGCGCACCATCAACACTTCCAGGGGATCGACTGCGTACTCGCGGGTGATGTGATATCCACGGCGGCTGATCTTCTCGGTGAGGATGCTGCGCGGAAGAATTAGCACCGTGGTGCCATACGCGACGATGGTAGCGATCATCAAAGGGAGCAAGAGCGACATATCATTGGTAAGCTCCAGCGCGAAGAAGAGCGAGGTAAATGGAACTCGCATGGTGCCAGCAAGGATCGCGGCCATACCGATGATGGCCCAGAAACCGGTCCCATGATCCGGGAAGAATCGACCAAGCAATGCTCCGACTGCTGCACCCATCATCAGCATCGGAGCCAACACGCCACCACTGGTGCCTGCACCGAGCGGTATCGCCCAAATGATCGATTTCACCAGTAGCACACCGAGAATGAGGTGTAGAGAGGCTTTGGTGGTGAGCAACTCTTCAATTACGTCGTAGCCGACACCGAGTGCCTGAGGGAAGATGAGGCCGCCAATACCGATGGCGATACCACCGATCGCCGGCCACCACATCCAGTGAATCGGCATTCGCTGGAATGAATCCTCGGCGAGATACACCATGTTGGTGATGATCCACGCCAGCGCGGCTGCAGCCAATCCGGAAACCACGCAGAAGAACGCCAGCTGCCAATTGATCTCGTAGTGAAATTGCCCTACCGGGAAGATCGGACCATCGCCGAGGAATCGGGTTCGCACCACGGCAGCAGTCATGGACGCGATGGCGACAGGGAACAATGATCGCGGCTTCATCTCGAAGAGCAGGAGTTCAACCGCAAGGGCCAATGCGGCTACCGGAGTCGCGAACACCGCTGACATACCTGCGGCAGCACCGGCGATCATCAACGTCTTGCGCTCGGCATTGGAGAAGTGAAAGAACTGGGCCAGCAATGATCCGGCCGCACCACCGGTCATGATGATCGGACCTTCGGCACCAAACGGACCACCAGAACCAATGCTGATTGCGGACGACAAGGGTTTGAGCCCGGCAACCTTGAACGACATACGACTGCCGTTCAGCATGATCGCCTCGATGGCTTCCGGGATGCCGTGCCCACGAATACGATCGCTGCCGAACTTCGCCATCAGGCCGAGGATGAGACCACCAGCTATCGGGACAAGAACCGACCACCATCCCATTGTGTTATCGGCTGGTGATACATCGCCAAATGAGAATCGCTGGAAGTAGAAGATATTGGTAAACAGGCTGATGAGCTTGAGCAACGCCCAGGCGAGAACGGCCCCAATACCGCCAATTACCACCGCGAAACCGGCGAGCACCAGCATTCTCCGAGTGGCCGAAAAATCCGATTCGCCACGTGCAACTGAACTTGAATTCATGTAGGTTCTACTCCGCCCCTGTGTTTTCCGACTGGTTTCTGAGGATGGTGGTCAGCGTTTGAATCAGCTCCGGTCCGGAAGTCTGCAACTCACGGGTGTGGACGGCGGAAAGCTCCGCGAGGATGCCCTCACCCTTCTGCGTGAGATGCACCCGCACCTGCCGGCGATCGTGCTCGTCCTTTTCTCGAATCACCCATTCATTGCGTTCACAGCGGTTGACCAGCTCAACCGCGCTGTGATGACGAATAAGGAGCCGATCAGCGATCTCGCCGATATTCGTCGATTCGGAATCGGATCCCTTGATCACCAGGAGGAGCTGGTGCTGAGTCGGATCGATACCGACCTCTCTCGCGGCATCGGCACTCACGGCCAAAAACTTCCGGAGTTGATACCGGAAGTCTGCGAGGGCTTTGTGGTTTGGTGAGTCATCCATACGCTTCATCGCCACGAATCATATCGTACTACGATATATCTTTGCAAGAAGGCGTAAACGGTCAGAGGCGGATCGAATGATCCGCCTCTGGAGACATTCTTTGGATTGTGATCAGGAACTAGTTTTCAATCACCGAAGCGTTACCCTGGCGCTCGGCGAACACATGGTAATCGATGGCCGGGAATGGATTGTCCCGATCCTCAAGAGCAGCGAGACTGCGAGTCGCGGACTCATCCATATCGGCTCCCGCCTCTGCGAGATCGGCCATCTGGTTGAATCGCTCCACATGCTCGTTGAACCGCTGAGTGGCATATTCGTTGGCCTGGCCGGTTGTGACCAGGAACGGCCAGTCCGAGCTCTGCAACAGCAGCAGCTCGCGCGCGGCCTGCGAAAGCAATCGTTTCTGATCCCCTTCTGCATTCGGATACTCGGCAGCGAGCTTCTCCATGCGCATCTCAGCCTCATGGATAATCGGCCACATCCAACTGGTTTCGTCGTTCATCCACGTGTAGTGGTTGCCGCCCATACCCCAGCTGGATTCCGGCAGTACCATCACGGCATCGCCGCCGTGCTCTTCGACCCAGGCTGAAGCAGTGGTGAGATCCACCGAATCCTCCTCAGCCAGGCCGCGAAGTACTTCCTTCAGCCAATCGACACCCTCAAACCACCAGTGGCCAAAGAGTTCGGTATCGTAGTTGCTTGCAATCACGCCGTATTCGCCGGTTTCCTGCTTGTTCTCGCGCAACAAATCCGTGACGAGACCAACAAAGTGATTGGCATGACTCTTTACGCGCTCAGCCGCATTCTGCGGGTTGTATGGAGGCTTGTCACCGAGATCGGTGCCAGGCTTACCCACACGCCAGTACTGCATGCCGGAGACACCATCCTTGCGGTGGAATTCCCGATACCATTCGTCGCCCGGATATCCGAACTGACCGCTCCAAACCTGCTGACCGGTGCGATTGTTTCGGCCAAGAACAGCCACGCGGCCAGGCTCATCGCCGACCCAGTAGCTCTTGAAGGTGGTGCCGGGCTCAGTCTGCTCATCAGCCGGATGCGAAACCAGTTCGCGGCGCGGAATCGATCCGTAGATGCCGATTGAATCGCCAGAAGCCTTGCCGACCGGGCGTCCGCCTTCGACCGTGTGCGTTTCCGAGAAGAACACGCGAATCCCCTGCTCGCCCAGATAGCTTTCGATTCCGGGGCGGGTAACGCCAGTCTCCTCTTCCACATAGGCCGGGCGGTATGCGCATTCCGGCAACCAGATGGCCTTCGGACGGCGGCCGAAGTGCTTTTCGTAGGCGCTGACGCCCGTTTGGATCTGGCCGAAGATTGAGGAATCACGAGAGAGCAGCGGCAGGTAGCCGTGGGTGGCGGCGGAGGTCGAAATTTCGACAAAACCGTCGTCCTGCAATTTCTTCAGTGAGCCCAGCAGATCGCAGTTATAGCGATCACGGAAATTGGTAAGCACGCGAGAGTACCAGTGGTGGAAATGAATGGCGAGCGCCTTCATCTCATCATCGCCATCTTTCTCGAACCGCTCGATATCCGCGGCCGCCCAGGCGGCACGCTCTTCCGCATAGGTGAGGAAGTGCTCCACGATCAA
>JAFAEA010000027.1 GCA_023424355.1 Chloroflexota bacterium
ATTTCAGCTATTGCTCCCATAATTCCCGCGATGTATCGCTGGAAAACCCAATTGGTAGTGCCAGTGGATTCACCCGCAACCTGCTTTTCGAGGTACCACTGCCGTGGGATCGTATTCCGCTGAACACGGCGCATATTCCGCAAGATGTGAAGGATGCCCTCGCCGAGGTGGAGCAGAAACTCGGCAAAACATCTGTCACATTGCTCGCTCCGGATCGCAGCTACGCCGTTGATGGTGCTCGCCTGATCGACGTGCAGGTGATTGATGGACGGATTACGCGTCGGGAAATCATCGCAACCGATGGCGATCTGGCCGGAGTAATCCGATCCATCGCGCATGGCGCTCCTCTACCGGATACCGCGTATATCGATGCAACACCGTGGCGAGATATCGCCGTGTGTACCCATGGCAGCCGCGATGCGTGTTGCGCCAAGTTCGGCTTCCCGATGTACCTCAAGATGCACGCAGCCGCGACTCAACTGCCGAATACCCGCGTGTGGCGCTGCTCGCACCTCGGTGGACACCGCTTCGCCCCAACCATGATCGATCTTCCTGCGGGTCGAAGCTGGGGCCTGGTTGATGAGGCCGCTGCACAAACGATCATGTTCCAGAGTGGCGACGTCGCCGAACTCGTGCCTCATATCCGCGGATCGGTAATCCACAAGGCAGCCGAAGTCCAGATGCTGGAAGCCGAGCTCTTTGCCCGCATCGGCTGGAGCTGGCTTGAGTGGCATCAAACCGGCCGAGTGCTCGAGCACGATGAAGCGGGCAGGGGAGTGGCAGTCGAACTCACCGGCACGCATCCGGAGCATGGCGAGATCACCTTCCGGGCCGACATTGAATGGGGCCAGGAGTTCACCACCATCGCCAGCTGCAATGCGGAACCCGTGCAATATGTGCGCAAACGCCTGCTAAATGTGCAGGAGATCACTCCAGCGCTAACTGCGACCACCTGATCCCCGATATCCCATTCCCCGAACGAGACTTCGGCGATACCATCATGCATATCAGCGCATGAAAAGGAGATCGCCATGAAGATCGAAGAGAAGCTCGAATCGATGGGTTTGGTGCTACCCGCACCCGGAAACTACAAGCCAAGCGTGGAGGGTCCGCCGATTCCGGTACTCGTCCGCGGCAATATCGCGTACGTCAGCGGCCATTCCGCCCGCAACGCCGATGGCAGCAGCTACGACTGCAAGGGCAGCATCCCGAGCAAGGTGAGTCCAGAAGAGGGGCACGAGGCCGCGCGCCTCACTGCGCTGACAATTCTCAGCGAACTCAAATCGGCGATTGGCGATCTGGATCGCATCAGCGCCTGGCTGAATGTTATTGGCTTCGTCAATTGCGATAAAGATTTCGCCCGCACCAGTTACGTGATCAGCGGCTTCAGCGATTTCATTATCGATCTGTTTGGTCCGGAAATCGGCACGCACGCTCGCAGCACCCCCGGCGCCGCGAGTCTGGCGGGGAACGCGTGCGTCATCATTACTGCGAATGTGGAGCTGGATGGGTAGGAATCCGGCCGTACGCCCGCGGTCAGGCCGAGCGAAGCGAGAAGCGGGAGCGAGCCCTTATCCGCGGGTCCGGGAACCAACTTAACCGTGGGAAGTCGGCCAGCGCCAATCGTACGCCCGCGGTCAGGCCGAGCGAAGCGAGAAGCGGGAGCGAGCCCTTATCCGCGGGTCCGGGAACCAATACAACCATGCAATCTGGGCCAGCGGCTGACGTACGCCCGCGGTTTATCCGCGGGTCCAGGAGCTTCTCTATGCGCCGAAGCCACAACGAAAACCAAACTCGTCGGCATCGGCTCTTGGGGCACGATTACACCGAAGCCGGATATTACTTCGTAACATTCGGCACAAAAGACGGTCAGGAACTCCTGGGGATCATCAACGAAGGTCGGATGAGCCTTTCCGAAACCGGGCAAATAATCTCCGATCTCATCAAGGAACTGCCAAACCAATTTGATCAGGTGATCGTCGACTCCCTCGCCATCATGCCGAATCACGTCCACATCCTTATGTATTTGAAGATCGACCATGAGCCAGTGTCAATTTCGGATCTCGTTCGCTTGATAAAGGGACGTAGTTCCGCGACACATCGCAAGTTGGGTCTGAATTCGAATGGGCTCTGGCAGAAGGGCTTCCATGACGAGATTGTGCGGAACGACAAGCAATTGGACGAGGTGAGGCGATACATCGCGGAGAATCCAATTCGATGGCGGAAGAACGAAGGTTGGTAATAGTACGCTCTCAAAATTGAGCTCTTGACCCGCGGATAAACCGCGGGCGTACGGCGAGGATCACGATTCTCCACATCGAACGCCCAACCCGTGGATCAACCATGGGCGTACGGCGGGGTTGGCGTTTCGCGACATTGAGCTCTCGACCCGCGGATAAACCGCGGGCGTACGGCGGAGCAGCTGCCATTGGAGCAACCTGCTTCGACTCAGAGTAGGCCTCTTAAGCTCATTCAATCTCCGCGAGAAACGCGTCGCGGATGCTGACAAGCAGCGGATGGTCAATCGCCTGGAGAGCCATATCGGCGAAGCCGATGACCGGAGCTTCCGGGTACTGCTCCGCATACAACCGACTCTGGATAAACACTTCCAGCTTATCCACCTGTTTCACCAGGCGAGCTTCTGGTGTGATCTGCTCCTCATACTCACGCCAGAGGCCCTGCCACACCGGCAGAATCGAATCCGGCAGCATCGCCAGAATCTTGTCCGTGGCCTCTTGCTCCAGCGCATCCTTCCGGGCCTTGTTTTCCGGAGTCCGATTCCGTCGCACAGCAAAGAACGCCCGCCTCTCCTGCGCATCGGTCGGGATGTCCTCCGGATCGTACGGTGGAATATCGCCAGCGATCGCCTCGGCAACATCGTGAATCAGAGCCAATTGCAGCACTTTCTCGGCGTCCAGCGAAGTGTCGTCGTGGGCCACAACCCACGCAATCAGCATGGTGAAAAACGAGTGATCGGCAACGGTCTCCGCCTCGGCGGCCGGAATACCGCGATCCACCCAACCGGTGCGAGGAATCGACTTCAGGTGATACAGCGTCTTCCACAATCCGAGAATCTTATTCGTATCCGCCGCCATTGATCTCGCTCCAATTCGCGCTATGATGCGCGTAATGATGATGACTTCTCCACGAGAAAGGTACTGCAGATGAGTGTGACCTGGTCGGATGTTCAGGCAGCCAGCGAGCGAATTGCGGGTGTGGCGCATCGCACCCCGGTACTTACTTCCAAGACCGCAAATGCGCAGACCGGAGCCGAGATCTTCTTCAAGGCCGAGAATCTGCAGCGCATGGGCGCGTTCAAATTCCGTGGCGCATACAACGCGATTAGTCAGTTCACACCGGAGCAGATGCAGGGCGGAGTCATCGCCTTCAGTTCCGGCAATCACGCGCAGGCAATTGCGCTGGCGGCGCAACTCCTCGGTACCAAAGCAACGATCGTGATGCCGCAGGACGCTCCGCCCAACAAGCTGGCCGCTACTCGCGAATATGGTGCCGAAGTCGTCCTTTACGATCGCTACAGTGAGGATCGCGAAGCAATCGGCAATCGCATCGCTGCAGAGCAGGGTGGCACGGTGGTTCCGCCGTTCGATCATCCGCACATCATTGCTGGCCAGGGCACTGCGATCAAGGAGCTGATAGAGGACGCAGGCGAGCTCGATATGGTCATCACTCCGCTTGGTGGTGGTGGACTCCTCGCCGGCACGGCCATCGCCGCGCACGCGCTGTGCCCTAATGCCACCATTTACGGAGTCGAACCCGAGGCCGGCAACGATGGTCAGCAGAGCTTCCGCAGTGGCGAGATTGTGACGATTCCCACCCCCAAGACGCTTGCCGACGGCGCCCAAACGCTCGCGCTCGGCAAGCTCACCTTCCCCATCATCCAGAAACACGTCACCGAAATCGTCACCGCCAGCGATGATCAGATCCTGGAAGCCATGCGCTTCTTCGCCTATCGCATGAAGGTGGTGGTGGAGCCGACAGCTTGCCTGGCGTATGCGGCGGTGCTGAATGGGCAAATCGATGTGGCCGGCATGCGCGTGGGCATCATCCTTAGTGGTGGCAATGTGAGTGACGAGATCCTGAAAATCGGATGATCCCTCGGAACAACCCTTAGTTAACGGAAAACCCCTGCCGGATATTGCGGGTTCCGGCAGGGGTTATTGCGGGCAATTCAGATGCAGCAGAGATACCGGTTAGGAATCACTGAGTTCCGTATCTGCTGCGGCGAGGATCGACGGAGTTGGCAGACGCATACTACGTACTGCACCGCTAAACTCCTGAATCTCGCCGGGCACCATATCCAGCGCCTGAGCAAGGCGGCGGGCAATGTGCGGGCGGGGTTCGCTTTTGCCAAGTTCAATTTGCGAAACGGTTACTCGTGCCACACCGGCACGGTCAGCCAACGTTTGTTGCGACATATGTCGCCGTTGCCGCGCTTCCCGAAGCGTCAGCATTCCCACTTCTCCCTCACAAGTTCCCAGTGCCGAATCGTGGTGCGGGGGCACGGGCAAACGATTCGGCTGATCGGTTATTCCGATCGACCCACAGCAACTGTAAACCGCATCATCATGGGAAGGAAAGGTATACGGACGGCCTATTTACATTACTCGTGAACATTCGATGCGAACCCGACCTGTTGTCGCAGAGAACGTTCACTGCGTACGTTCTGCTTTCTCAATCCAGTGCCTGTGGGCATTGCTGAAGCGATCTCGTTGTTGTCTACGTTCGTACGCACATTTTGCCCACATGGCACAATCATTTCCATCAACAGATGTCGAATTCCCCGCAGTCTATTCGTCACGGTTGTGAAAGGAGCAGAAAAATGAACTACCTGCTTATGATGTATCACCCGGAAACGTACTGGCAAAACCAAACTCCCGAGCGCGATGAACAGGAGGAGCAAGCCTTCACCGAGTTCTGCGGATGGATGCGCGAGGTTGGCATCACCTGGCAATCGTATGCATTGACGCCGTTCAGCGAAAACCTCACTCGCCGCTTCACCGGAACTGATCTCACCTCTGGCCTGCTGCCCGAGATATCCGATGTGGTGAGCGGCATCTTTCTCCTCACCGTTCCGGATAACAATCTCGCCAGCGAAGTGCTGAATCGTTGTCCGCATATCGAGGGCACACGTCTGGAGCTGCGCGGGATCGACGGCTAATACCCGATTGCGCTTTACAATGATGCCCATGGTTATCGTGCAAACGATTTGAAAGGGCATCACATGAAAAATCCACTCATCGATAAATGGGCAAAGGCGCTGGTCGGCTATTCGGTTGAAGTGAATCCTGGGCAGACTGTTGTCATCACCGGACACACCGCCGCGGAGGAACTGCTCAACGCCTGCGCCCGCGAGGTAATCGATCGCGGTGCGTATCCGGTTATCTGGCCGCTGACCGAGGGTGTGACCCCACACCTGCTACAGCATGGCTCGGATGATCAGCTCGCGTACCTCTCTCCGTTTGAAAAGTTCATGCGCCTCGAAGCCGATGTAGTAATCAACATCCGTGCGGAAACGAACACGCGCCGCCTGAATGCTGTTGATCCCGCCCGTCAGCGCCAATATGCCGCCGCTCGCAACGAGCTCGGCGCTGCCTTCATGCGCCGCGCCGCCGATGGCGAACTCGATTGGACCCTGACGCTGTATCCCACCGACGCCTACGCGCAGGATGCCGATATGGATACCGCCGAGTTCACCGAATTCGTGATGCAGGCCATGAAGCTGGATCAGGACGATCCGGTGGCGGCCTGGCTGGAGCTGCGCGAGGAGCAGCAGCGCCTTATCGATTGGCTCGCCGGCAAGAGCGAGATCCATCTCACCAGCCCGGATACCGATCTGAAGGTGAATGTGAAGGATCGCGTTTGGGTGAACAGCGATGGCAAAAGGAACTTCCCCAGCGGTGAGATCTTCACCGGACCAGTCGAGACCTCGGCCAATGGTCACATTCGCTTTAGCTTCCCGGTGGTTACCGGAGGTCGACGCATCGAGGATATCCGCCTCAAGTTCGAGGACGGCAAGGTGGTCGATGCCGCCGCCACCAAGAACGAGGAATACCTCATCACCACGTTGGATACAGATGAGGGCGCCCGCTACCTCGGCGAGTTCGCCTTCGGCACCAACTTCGGCATTCAACAGTTCATCGGCAACATCCTTTTCGATGAGAAGATCGGTGGCACGGTGCACATGGCATTAGGTCGCGGCTACCCGGAAACCGGTAGCATCAATGTCAGCGCCATTCACTGGGACATGATTTGCGATCTCCGCCAGGGGGGACAGATCACCGTCGATGGCGAGCTCTTCCAGAAGGACGGCAAGTTCGTTGTCTAGCACAACGCCCGGCATCCCCTCCGCACTCTTGCTGGACCTCGCCAGTCGCTACGGCGGCGAGGGATCCACGCTGGTGCTTGGCGGCGAAGCTGCTCTGACGAACGAGATGGACGGCGAGGTCGCCTTTCTCCCCACCGATATCCGCGAGCAAGATACCTCGCGGGTATCGATCGTTACGAATCCAGAGCAGGAAAAGTTTGGCACGGTGCTGATTCCGGCTCCGCCGGATCGTGATCTGCTGCGTCGGCAACTCCTGATCGCAGGAACTGCGGTGAAGGAGGGAGGTCGCGTGCTCGTTTGCGGAGCCAACGCAACCGGTGGCAAGACCGCCATCAAGGATGCCGCAGAGCACTTCGGCGAAGCGGTTTGGAGCGGTTATCGCGAGAAGCACCGCATGGCCATATTCGCGAAACGCGAATTGTTGTCGCCATCGTGGGCCAATGAAAACGGTATCACGCCCGGCACCTGGCAGGAGTTCGAGATCGAGACTCCTGTGGGCGTACTCAAACTCGCCACGCAGGCCGGTGTGTTTGCTGGCGCCAAACTCGATGCCGGCACGCGCTTGCTGCTCGAGCACCTCGAGGTTTCAGGCGGATCGAATGTGCTCGATGTCGGCTGTGGGGTAGGGGTGATCGGAATTACGGCTGCCCGTATGGGTGCGGCATCCGTAACAATGACAGATGCCAACCTGCTGGCAGTACAAGCGGCGGCTCACAATTCCAAGACGCTCGGGATTGATGCAGACGTCAACGCCAGCGATGTGTACCAGCACATCGGCGATCGCAGGTTCGACCTCATCGTCAGCAATCCTCCATTCCATCGCGGCAAGCAGGTGGATTACAGCGTCGCGAACGAGATTATCTCCGGTGCAGCCCAGCGACTGAATCCGGGAGGTCGGCTGGTGATCGTGGCAAACGCGTTTCTGGCGTATGGAAAGCACATGGCCACCGTGTTCACCCGGGTGGACACCATCGCCGCCACACCGCAATACCACGTGCTTCGAGGGGAACAGACATGAATCGCTTGCGAGTGATCCTTGGCGCGGGCAACACAGCCCAGGAAGGCTGGATCAGCACTCAGGAACATGACCTGAACCTACTTAATTGGAACGATTTCGAGCGAAAGTTCGGTCGAGAATCAGTCGATGCATTTCTCTCCGAGCATGTGTGGGAGCACATGACGGAAGAGCAGGGGAGAACGGCCGCGGCCAACTGTTTCGCCGCACTGAAACCCGGCGGATATATCCGCTGCGCGGTGCCCGATGCCAACTTCCGCAATGCTGCCTATCAACAAATGGTGCAAGTCGGCGGACCTGGCCCAAGCGACCATCCTGCTGCGTCGCACAAAATCGTGTACAGCGCGAGCCAGCTCGCCGACGTTTTCGAAGCCGCAGGTTTCGAAGTCACGC
>JAFAEA010000006.1 GCA_023424355.1 Chloroflexota bacterium
ATCCACGCCCACACCACACCAATAAGCACACCAGGCATGATGTACGGCAAGAACAATCCGGCCTGAAGCCATCGCGATCCGCGCAAATGCATCTGATGCACCACCGCAGCAGGAACCAGCCCAAGAATGAGCGGCAAGATCACGAAATACGGAATGAGCAGGATGTTGTTGGTAAACGCTTTCTGGAAGGTGCCATCCGTGATGGCGCGTCGATAGTTGTCGATGCCATTGAAGACGGCGGTATCCCAGCTGATTCCGTTCCAATCGGTGAAGCTCAAAATCACCGTACCGATGGTTGGAATAGCCATGAACGCGGTAAAAATAAGCAACCCGGGCGCGAGATAGAGCCAGGGCTCCATATTTCTGCGCGCTGCGGGTTTGGGAGTTGTCGGGGTAGATTTTGCATCTACCCCGGACATTCGAACTTGCATGTGTTTACTCGAAGGAAGCTGCGTAGTGCTCCTGCAGTTGATCCACAAATGCCTGTGGCTCAATCTGGCCGGCAATCAGTTCCTGCAGGCGGGCTGTCAGGAAATCGTAGAAATCGGGAGTCGCCCAGTCCAGATAGTGACCGACGGTGTTTGCTTCCACCGCGGTATTCCAACCGGAGAAGACATCGCCCGAAAGAGTATCCTCGGTGATCAAATCCGCAGGGATCTCCCCGATTGGCAGCAAGCCAGCCTCAACAAACATGGTGAAGGCTTCCTCGGAAATGAGGGAATCGATGAGCTGAGCAGCGAGATCCGGATCCTCGGCATTGGCGGTGATGGAGTATGGAATACCAATACCACCGACATGCAGATTCTCGGGGGTTTCTTCGGTCGGCGGCATCAGGAAGAAGCCAGCGTCATCACCGAGCGTTTCCTGTACGGCACCGGCGGCCCAGGAACCCTGCATAAGCATGGCACTCATGCCACTGGTGAACATCGGGATTGCATCGTCGCCGTTCACACCCTCATGGCCATCGAGGAAGAAGCCATTGTTCTGCCACTCCACAAGTTTCTCGGCGGCACCGAGCATGGACGGATCATCGAAGCTGGCATCGTTACGACGATAAATGATGTCATCCAGGTACTCCATGGTGGTGGAGAGTCCCTGAAGTTCACCAAAGATGTGGATGAGCTGCCACTGATCGAGTGATCCCAGCGCAATTGGCTCAACACCAGCCTCTCGCAGCGCGGCGTTGAGAGTTTCGAACTCGGCAAAGGTGGTTGGCACGGAAAGGCCGTGCTCTTCGAAGATACTGCGGTTGTAGTAAAAACCGACAATCTCGGCCTCGGCCGGCACGCCCCAAAGTTCGCCTTCGCCAAAAGTGGTGCCATCGGCACTGTAGGATGCGCGAGCGCGGAGGCTCTCAGCGATCTTGTCGTTCCACCCGTACTGCTCCACGTATGGAGCCAGGCTGACGATCTGACCGGCGCGGATCATTGGTCCGGCGAGTGCCTCACCGTTGTTCACCTGGGCGACATCCGGCCCCTGATCGCCATCGACGGAGCGTGGCAGTGTGGAGACGAGCTCCTCGGTGCTCCAGCCACGATGCTCGACAGTCACGCCATTGGCCTCGGCGAAGTTTGCGGCCAAAGTATCGGCAATATCGCTGCGTGGTGGGGTGTTGAGCGTATCCCAAAACTCCAGCGAGGTCTCCTGCGCTGCGGCTCCGGTGGTGCTCAGATGTGCACCAGTAGCCACACCGGCCGAAACAACACCTGCTCGCTTCATCAGTTCTCGACGATGCATGGACATGATGACAGTCCTTTCTGTGATTCGAAGTCTGTACGGCGACCAGCCGTTTCACATTGGTGCATTCATAGTGCCACGGTCTGGCAAAAGAGGTCAATTGAAATCCGCATGGTTGCACAAAACTTTCGATAGGAAACTATCCGGGCTCGTCTGTGGACGCTGGTGAGATGTCCGACTCCACATCGTCGATAATCGCCTTTTTCACATCCAACTCATCGATGGCTGATTGAGGCACCGAAAGCACTCGGCGGGCAATTTCGGCGGGATCGTCGGCAACTGCACCTTCCTCGTCAAAATTGATGATCACCATTGCCTCGCTCCCCTCATTGCGGAACAGGAATCTAGTGAGGGTGCCGGATTCATCGACCTCGTGATGATCCTTTGGCGCCATCGGTGTTGTGGTAGCTCGCTCCATCGATCGTGCCAAACGATCGGCAAAGTCTGTCTCAGCTTCCTCGTCTTCCATGTCGATCAGAAATCTTGCCCAGAGTCGGCCGTGCAGAATTAACCATGCGTCGCGCTGATTGGCCTCGGCCCCTGCAAATACCAGCACCAGGTTGTGCAGCGCCTCGGCATCGCGGGTTCGCTTCTGCTCTCCCAGAATCGCGGTGAGATTCAGGATGTTCTTGCGAATGCGATCCGCCCGCTCAAAATCGAGCTTCTCGGCGGCATCTTCCAATTGGATATGAAGTTGCTGGTACATGGCATCGTCTTCACCATCCAGCAGCCGCAGAACCGACTGCACATGACCGTGATACTCGCTGCGATCGACCTTGCCGGTGCATGGTCCCAGGCATTGATGCAACTCCAACGCAAGGCAAGGGCTACCGTAGCTGCGAGGATTCTTAAAGCTCCGCGTGCATGTACGAAGTGGCAGGGCGCTATTGATGACATCGACCGTTCTCCGCGCGCTGGTAGCGCTGGTGTAGGGTCCGAAATACCGCGCACCATCATCCTTTTTGGTGCGCACTACGGTCACTCTCGGCCACGGATTGGTGATATCGACCTTGATGTATGGGTAGTGTTCGCTCTTTTTCAGCGCCGTATTGTAGCGCGGTTGGTAGCGGCGAATAAACTGGCTCTCCAGCATGAGTGCTTCCAACTCTGACCCCACCACTTCGTGATCGATGCGGGTCACATTCTCGATGAGACCGTCCATCTTGCGGGTCATGCCGATGGGTTGCGAGTAATAGCTGCTCACCCGATTGCGCAAATTCTTGGCTTTGCCGACGTAGACGATTTCGCCGCGAGCATCGCGCATGATGTAGACACCCGGCTTCTTCGGCAAACTCTGAGCGAGCGTCCGATCCAATACGGATCGTGCGCGACCAACATCCTCCTGAACCTGCGGCGTGGCTACGAATGCGACCGATTTCAAACGATCGACACTCGCGATTCCCTGACGGGCGGCCTCTTCCATGAGTCGCATGGCGACTTCGGCTGTGAGTCGGGCATCGCCGCCAGCGCGGTGAACACCACGCGGGTTCAATCCCACAGCGCTCGCAACGTGATCAAGACTCGGCTTTCGCACTTCACGCAGCAAGCGCATCGCCAGCCCCATGGTGTCGATTCGCTCATTCATGAGTCGGGGTCGATCCACGCGATCGAGTTCCGCATTGAGGAAGCCAATATCGAAGCCCAAATTGTGGCCGATGAGCACATCTTCACCAATGAACTCGATCACATCCTGCGCGATATCGGCGAAGACGGGTGCATCCTCCACATCTTCATTCCGAATTGTGGTGAGTTTGATGATGAACTCGGGGATCCGCCGACCGGGATTGAGCAAGGATTCAAAGCGACGCTCCACCACTCCATTGCGATACCGAATCAGCGCGATCTCGATGATCTTGTTGCGGCTGGGCTTGAGTCCGGTGGTCTCCACATCCAGCGCCACAAAATCGCCAAGAAGCAGTTGGTGGGGATCGACTGGTCCCGACGAATCCGGCATGAACCACTCGCCATTCGCCCGGAAAATCACGCGATCATCGGAATCCAGAACGGTACGCAACAGAGGTCGCCAAATAGCCGGCGATCCGTTGGAACCAAACACGTGACCAATGAGGATATCCTCGTTCACGGTGCCGCCCTGATCTTCCACGAACGCCACAGCGCGGTCGCAAAGCGCCGCGTAACGTTGTTGTTCTTCTGAGGCGGGTGAATTCTGTTCCATAAAGGCACCGTATTACACGAACGTTTGTGCTAGTTTATCATTAGTGCCGATATGCATCTATCCGCATGATGGAGTGAATTGATGACCGATAACACCGCTGTTCAGGAACGTGTAGAGCAACTTCGTCAGCAGCTGGATACCTGGAGTTATCAGTACCACGTGCTGGATGATCCCACTGTCTCCGATGCCGAATATGACGAAGCCTTCCATGAACTGCGAAAGCTCGAGGAAGAGAATCCGGAGCTGATTACGCCGGAATCTCCGACGCAAACGGTGGGTGCCTACGCGCCATCCGAGTTCCCGGAGGTGCAGCATCCGCGAGCGATGCTCAGCCTGAGCAATGTGTTCAGCGAGGAAGAGATCACCGCCTGGGATGCCCGCATTCAGCGACTCGCCGATGGCGA
>JAFAEA010000206.1 GCA_023424355.1 Chloroflexota bacterium
GAGTGAAGCAGAACATCATCAACTCGCTCACCAGCCGCGGCGCCCGCGTGCGAGTTCTTCCCTATGGAACACCGTACAGCCGCATCGCCGAGCTCGATCCCGATGGCGTCATCGTCTCGCCGGGACCGGGCGATCCAGCGAATCTGGATGATGGGCTCGATGTAGTCCGAAATCTCATTGCCGATAAGCGACCATACTTCGGCATCTGCCTCGGGCATCAGTTGCTGGCTCGCGCCATTGGAGCCGATACCAGCAAGCTCAAGTTCGGACACCGTGGCGGCAATCAGCCGGTGTTCGATGAGCGTAATGGTCGCGTCACCATGACTGCCCAGAATCACAGTTTCCAGGTGAGCGGTGATTCCGTGCCGGAGGCCGAAGGGTGGAAGGTTGCGCTGCGAAATCTGAACGACGGGTCAGTTGAGGGCCTCACGCACGACGATTTGCCGGTGCTGAGTGTGCAGTTCCACCCGGAAGCTGCTCCGGGACCAGCCGATAACAGCGTGCTCTTCGACGAGTTTATTGAACGAATCTCCACCAGTGCCCAGGGAGTTGAAGCCGGTGCCTAATACCAGAACATACAAGAAACCAGAAAGCGTGCTGGTGATTGGCTCGGGTCCGATCGTCATCGGCCAGGCTGCGGAATTCGACTACGCCGGCACCCAGGCCTGCCAAAGTCTGCGTGAAGAAGGCATTCGCACTATTTTGGTCAACAGCAACCCGGCCACCATCATGACCGATGAGGATGTGGCCGATGCGGTGTATATCGAGCCGCTGACTCCGGATGTCATCCGCCGCGTTATTCAGCGCGAGCGCCCCGAGGGCATGCTGGCCACCATCGGTGGCCAAACCGGACTCAACCTCGCCGTGAAGGTGAGCGAGCTCGGGATTCTCGATCACTATGGTGTTCGCCTGCTCGGTACGCCTCTGGAAGCAATCCAGATGGCGGAGGACCGCGAGCTCTTCAAGGACCTTCTGGAGCGCATCGGCGAACCGGCGATTGAGGGCCAAATCGTTCACAGCATCGAAGAGGCCCGCGAGTTCGCCGAGCGAGTGCCACTGCCAATGGTGATCCGACCGGCCTACACCCTTGGCGGAACCGGCGGCGGTGTGGCCTACACCTTGGAAGAGCTCGATCGCATTGTCACCTCCGGCCTCCGCGCGAGTCCCATCAATCAGGTGCTGGTGGAGCGCAGCCTGCTCGGTTGGAAAGAGATCGAGTACGAGGTCATGCGCGATGGAGCCGATACCTGCATCACCATCTGCAATATGGAAAACATCGATCCGATGGGTGTGCACACTGGTGATAGCATCGTGGTGGCACCGAGCCAGACGCTCTCCGATCGCGAATATCAGATGTTACGTACATCCGCACTGAATATCATCCGAGCGCTCGGTATCGAGGGCGGATGCAATGTGCAGTACGCGCTCAACCCGAACACCTTCGAGTACGGTGTCATCGAGGTAAATCCGCGCGTGAGCCGTAGCTCCGCGCTCGCCTCGAAGGCGACCGGTTACCCGATTGCGCGCATCTCCGCCAAGATCGCTACCGGCAAGCGCCTCAGCGAGCTCACCAATGTCGTGACTGGCAAAACCACTGCCGCCTTTGAGCCGGCCCTCGATTATGTGGTCACCAAGATTCCTCGCTGGCCGTTCGACAAGTTCCCGAAGGCTGATCGCGCGGTAACAACGCAGATGAAGGCCACCGGTGAAGTCATGGCCATCGATCGCTCTTTCGAGGGATCGTTCCAGAAGGCCGTGCGCTCTCTGGAAACCAGCGCCAAGGATCTGCTTTGGGAGGATCCGGAGTGGGGTGACGATCTCGACGCGATTAAGGAGATCATCAAGCACCCAACCGATCTCCGTCTCTTTGCCGTGATGGCCGCGCTCCGACGTGGGGTCAGCATCGAGGAAATCCACGAGATCAGCGCCATCGACCTCTGGTTCCTTGAGAAGTTCCGCGGTATCTATGAGATGGAGCAGACGCTCGCGGCCGGAGATATCGATGCCGAAACGCTTTGGACCGCCAAGCAGATGGGCTTCAGCGATCGCCAGATCGCCGTGCTCTCGAACCAGCAGACAGACGACGTCAAGCAGCAGCGCCGAGATCTCGGCATGTCGCCGGTTTACAAGATGGTGGATACCTGCGCTGGTGAGTTTGAGGCGCAGACTCCATACTTCTACAGCACATACGAGCAGGAAGACGAAGCCACGCCAATCGAAGGCGAGCGCGCGGTCGTTGTCGGTTCTGGGCCCATCCGTATCGGTCAGGGAATCGAGTTCGATTACTGCTCGGTGCAGGCTGCCCGTGCTCTGCAGGACGCCGGCCTGAAATCGATCATGGTCAATTCCAACCCGGAGACCGTTTCTACAGACTTCGATGCCTCTGATCGGCTCTACTTCGAGCCGCTCGATTCCGAGTCGGTTGAAGAGATCATGCGCCACGAAGCCGGTGGCGATGCCGCCAACTATCCGCCGATGATCGTGCAGTTTGGTGGTCAAACGGCCATCAACCTCGCCGAACCGTTGAGCGAAGCCGGTGCACCTATTCTCGGTTCCGATCTGGACTCCATTGACCTTGCAGAGGATCGCGATCGTTTCGGCGAGTTCTTGCGCGGTCTCGGCATCCCGATGCCAGAGGGCGCAACCGTCACGACCCTGGCCGATGCCGAAGCGGTCGCCAGCCGAATCGGCTATCCGGTGCTCGTGCGTCCGAGCTATGTGCTCGGAGGCCGCGCCATGGAAGTGGTGTATGGTCCGGACGATCTCACAAGCTATATTCGCCGCCACGCCAACATGACCGCCGATCACCCGATTCTGGTCGATAAGTACCTGATGGGTAAGGAAGTCGAAGTCGATGCGATCTGCGACGGAGAGCGCGTGCTGATTCCGGGCATCATGGAGCACATCGAGCGTGCCGGCGTGCACAGTGGCGATAGCTTCGCAGTGTATCCGGGAGTGAATCTCTACCCGGCCGAAGTTGAGACGATTGTGGATTACACCACGCGTATCGCGCTCGGGCTCAATGCTCGCGGTCTCATCAACATTCAGTACGTGATCCACGCCGGCCATCTGTATGTGCTGGAAGTGAACCCGCGCTCGAGCCGCACTGTGCCGTTCCTCAGCAAGGCCACCGGCGTGCCGATGGTGAAGCTGGCCACCAATATCATGTTGGGCAAGAGCCTGGAAGAGCAGGGCTACGAGGGCGGACTTTGGCCGCGACAGCCTCTCACTGCTGTGAAGGCGCCGGTGTTCAGCATGGCCAAGCTGCGAGGTGTGGAAGTGCACCTCGGTCCGGAAATGCGCTCCACAGGGGAAGTGATGGGTATCGACCGCAGCTTCAGCTCGGCGTTCTTCAAGGCGCTGATCGGATCCGGCCTCGCCCTGCCACGAACTGGTTCCATCCTGATTTCGCTCGCCGATGAGGACAAGAGCGATTCCCTGGATATGATCACCACGCTGGCGCGAATGGGTTACAAGCTCTTCGCCACCGAGGGCACAGCCGCCATGATCGAACGCGCTGGTATGCCGGTGCAGTTCACCACCAAGCGAATCGGACGCGGTTCGCCGGACATGCTGGATGTGATCCTGAATGGCACAGTCGATGGTGTTATCAACACACCAGGACATGCCAACAAGGACATCCTCGATGGCCTCAGCATCCGCCGTGCAGCGGTGGAGCGCGGAATTCCGTGCATCACATCGCTGGATACCGCTCGCACGGTGGTCGATGCCATGGAGAAGGCTGCCGCCATGTACAGCGTGGAGCCGATCCAGATGTATCGCGCCGAGACATTCGGCTACTAGGAGGACGCATGGTCGCCACAATTGGCCGCGCCGCGGCCCCGGTAAGGGAATGGACGGGTGAAGTCACCGAGAATCGTCCCATTATGGGAGATTCATACCTGGTCACGTTCACCGCTCCCGAAGGGCTTGCCGCGCACGTGAAGCCTGGCCATTTCGTGAATGTGCTGCCGAGTGGTCCGATGGTGTTCGATCCCTTGCTGCGTCGCCCGTACTCGATCTATGGTGTCAATGTCGCGGCAAATACCATGACCATCCTCATCCGCCCGTATGGACGGGGAGGGCAGTGGATTGTCGATCAGCAGCCGGGGCAATCGATCAATGTGCTCGGCATTCTCGGCAATCACTATGAGGTTGCGCCGCGCAGTTCCCATCTGCTGATGGTGGCTGGCGGTGTCGGCGCCGCGCCGCTGCGACTCCTGAGCGAACGCGCTGTGAGCGAAGGCAAGAGCGTCACGTACCTTTTGGGAGCGCGCTTTGCGGATCAGCTGTTGGAGGCATCCGAACTGCCGGCAGCGGTGGAATACATCGTCGCGACTGAGGATGGATCCTCCGGTCACACCGGATTCGTCACGGATCTTGTGCCGAACTACCTGCAGTGGGCCGATCAGGTGTTCACCTGTGGTCCTACGCCGATGATGGCGGCGCTGCGCAATGTGATTATGCAAGAGCGATTCGGTAAGGGACCGCAGGTGCAGATCAGTGTCGAGCGCACCATGGCCTGCGGAGTCGGTGCCTGCCTCGGCTGCGTGGTGGAAACCAAACGCGGCATGAAGGCCAGCTGCGTGGATGGCCCTGTGTTCGATATGGAACAGGTGGTGTGGGGATGAGTATCGAAATCACACCGAAGGCCAGCCTCCAGGTCGATCTTGCCCCGAACAACCCGCGCGAACTGGTGTTACGTAATCCCGTAATCCCGGCTTCCGGTTGCTTCGGCTACGGACAGGAATACAGTCACGTCATCGATGTGCAACGCCTGGGAGCATTCTGCAGCAAGGGCATCACCATGAACCCGCGCAGCGGCAATCCTATGCCGCGCATCACCGAGACACCGGCTGGAATGCTCAACGCCATCGGATTGCAGAATCCGGGCATCGACAAGTTCGTCAAGAAGTACCCGCCCATCTGGGAAAAGTGGGAGGTGCCGGCCATCGTCAACTTCTCGGCCGATACAGTCGAGGATTTCGCCATCATGGCGCGCAAGCTGGACGATGTGCCCGGCGTCGCCGGACTCGAGGTCAATATCAGTTGCCCCAATATCCACGCCGGAGGTTTCTGCTTCGGTTGGGATGCGCAGATGAGTGCTGATGTCGCCGCCGCCGTGCGTGCTGCCACCACCTTGCCGGTGATCGTGAAGCTGAGCCCAGGAGCGGTGGATATCGCGGAGATCGCAGCTGCAGTCGCCGAGCAGGGTGTCGATGCAATCAGCCTCATCAACACGCTGGTCGGTATGAGTATCGATCCGGTGACTCGGACCAGCAAGATCGCCAATATGACTGGCGGACTAAGCGGTCCCGCGGTGAAGCCAGTTGCTGTGCGACAGGTGTATCAGGTTGCCCAGGCAGTGGATATCCCGGTCATCGGTATCGGCGGCATCATGGGGCTCAACGATGCTCTGGAATTCTTCATGGCAGGTGCCACCGCAGTGCAAATGGGCACAGCCTGTTTCAGCCATCCATCGGCACCGATCAACCTAATCGACGACTTGCAGCTCTGGCTGGATGCTCAGGGATGTGAATCCGTTATGGATATCGTGGGAGTCGCGAATCCGCGATTCAAGGCAAAGGAAGCATAGAACGTGACCGATCTTCTCACCCAACTCGCTGAAATCGATGCGATTCGCAGCGGCCACTTTCTCTATGCCAGTGGTAAGCACGGCGACACCTATCTGGAGAAGTTCAATCTCCTGCGCAATCCCGAAGCAACCAGCAAGGCGTGCGAGTTCTTCGCGAACGAGTTTCGCGATTCGGAGATCGATGTGGTGGTCGGGCCGACCACCGGCGGCATCATCCTCGCGTTTGAGACCGGTCGTCAGTTGGGAGTCGCGGCTGCCTATGCCGAGCGCGCCAGCGCCGGTGGGGATGCGCGTGAGATTCGCCGCGGCACAACGTTTGAGCCCGGAGCGCGTGTGCTGGTGGTGGATGACATCCTCACCACTGGTGGATCCGTTCGAGAGACTCTGGCCGCACTCGAGCCGCACAATGTGAATGTTGTGGCGGTGGGAGTACTGGTGGATCGAAGTGGTGGCGCCACTACATTCGGAGATGTGCCGTTGGTCGCGATCGCCTCAAAGAAGTTCGATGCCTGGGATGCAGATTCCTGTCCGTTGTGCGATCAGGGGATTCCGCTCGAAAAGCCGGGGACAACAGTAAAGCCGGGGCAATAGCCCCGGCTCAAGCCGTTTCTGATTACGCAGCGTCCGATTCGCGGCGAGCGTGCAGTTGATCCTTCAGATCCTGCAACTCCTCAAGCCGCCGCTCGATTTGATCGAGCACATCGTCGCTTTTGCTATCAAGATACTCGTCGCGCAGCTCAATCAACATCTGTGAAATACGAGCAATTGTGCGCACAATCTGCACCGGATCCTCGTTAATCGAGCCCATGCTCAGGCCTGCCATAGTTCGTCCCCACAGTGTAGAAATTACGTCTCTCCAAACCGTCTCTGTATAGAGTGTACGGTCACAGTGACAATATAGCACATACTATTGACAATGCGGCAGTTATCGTTCGATTTCTGCCGGAATATCTCCCGCGAGCAACTGATCGATCGCGCTCTCTTCCAGTACCGGAATCCCAAGCGATGCCGCCTTGGTCGCCTTGCTCCCGGCATCGGCACCGGCGATGACCGCATGGGTTTTCTTGGAAACGCTCCCTGTCATGGTGGCACCGGCCTCACGCAGGGCCGCTTCTGCCTGCGGACGCGTGTACTTGTCCAGCTTGCCCGTGAGCACAAATGTCAGACCAGTAAGTGGCAGATCCCCTGCCGGCTCCTTCTTTTCCTCCGCGACAGTGAGTCCATACTCGGTGAGGCGTTGCACCAATTCGCGGTTGTGCTCTTCCTGGCCGAAGTCATGGGCGCTGGCTGCGAGCACCTCGCCGATTCCCGGGATGCCTGAGAACGCCTCGAGATCGGCGTTCATCATTGCCTCCAGACTGCCGAACTCTTCGGCCAGCATTTGGGCATTGCGCTCGCCGATGTGGCGAATTCCGAGTCCGTTAATCAATCGCCACAGCGGCTGCTGTTTGCTCTTCTCGATGCTGGTGAGCAAGTGATCGGCGCTCTTCTCGCCGAATCCATCCAGTGCGGTGAGTTTCTCGCGCTCGATCACGTAAATATCGGCGATATCCTTGATCAATCCTTCATCCACTAATCGATCGGCCAACGAGCTACCGAAGCCATCGATGTCCATCGCGCCGCGACTCACGTAATGGCGGATTCGTTCCTTCAACTGGGCAGGGCAAGCAGCATTGGAGCAGTACCGCATAGCCTGATCAGCTTCGCGGAACGTCGGCGAACCACACACCGGACACTCTTCCGGCATCTTGAAGGGCTCAGCCCCTTCTTCGCGATTCTCGAGAATCACACTCACGATCTGCGGAATCACATCGCCGGCACGCTGTACCACCACCGTATCGCCGATGCGGATGTCCTTGCGCGCGATTTCGTCTTCATTGTGAAGTGTTG
>JAFAEA010000215.1 GCA_023424355.1 Chloroflexota bacterium
GCTCCGGTGCGAGCGATCATCCCAGGCCTCTACGGAATGAAGAGCGTGAAGTGGATCACCGCCATTGAGGCGATCGATGACGATCGCCTCGGCTACTGGGAACAACGCAACTGGACCAATATCGCCATGGTGAAGCCGATGAGTCGCATCGATTTCCCGCGCCGCAATAGCAATCTGAACGAGGGCAACGTGCAGATCCGCGGTATCGCTTTTGGGGGCGATGCCGGACTGAGCGCGGTGGATATTTCCACCGATGGCGGCGATTCCTGGCAGGAAGCACGGATCACCGAGCAGCCGAATCCGGATGGTATCGCGTGGAGTATGTGGCAATACGACTGGGATGCCAAGGGAGGCACCCATCAGATCATCGCCCGGATGATCGGCGCAGATGGCACAGTGCAGACAGACGACACAGCCTCGCCTCTGCCAGATGGCTCCAGTGGTTGGCACAGGGTGGACGTATTTATCAACCGAACCTAAGGCTCGGTGATACACTGCCAAAAGGCGAATTGTATTCCCACGAAGGGTTCTGATTGATGGTTACGCTCAGGCGATCTACTTCCAAAGCGACCGCTCCGATTGCACGTGGCGATTGGCCCAAGAAGGCTGATTACGAAACAGCCAGCATTTTGCAGGCCGAGCTCGAATCCCGGCTGCAGGGCGAAGTGCGATTCGATCGTGTCAGTCGCATGCTCTACTCCACCGATGCCAGCAACTATCAGATCGATCCTGTCGGTGTCGTGATCCCGAAATCGCAAGACGATGTTATCGGTGCCATGAACCTCGCCGCTAGCCACGGTGTGCCGATTCTGCCGCGAGGTGGTGGTAGCGGTTTGGCCGGCCAATCGGTCGGTGCCGCGCTGGTGATGGATACCAGCAAGTACCTCAACCGCGTACTCTCGGTTAACGAGGATGCCCGCCAGGTCACCGTGGAATCCGGCATCGTGCTGGACCAACTTAATCGACAGCTCAAGCCAAAATCATTGATGTTTGGTCCGGATCCCAGCTCATCCAATCGCGCCAGTGTTGGTGGTGTGGTGGGCAACAACGCTGCTGGAGCCCACTCGATTCTCTATGGCATGACCGCCAACAACATCGCCGCGGTGCGGGTACAACTCCCGAATGGCGATACGGTGGATCTCAAGGCCGGCTCCATGGCCGAGCACCTGGAGCGCGCCCAGAGTAACGATGCCACCGGTCGACTGCTAAAGAAGCTGCTCGATTTCCGCGAGGCCAACCTCGAGCTCATCAAGAAGGATTTCCCGCCACATTGGCGACGCGCCACCGGCTACAGCCTCAACGAATTCGTGGTGGATGACGACAAGTTCAATCCCGCCAGATTGCTGGCCTCCTCCGAAGGAACCCTCGGCACGCTCCTCACCGTCACGCTTGATCTCGTGCCGACTCCGGAGCGCACGGCGCTGGTGTTACTGCAATTCGATGATCTGGTCGAAGCAATGGAAGCCACCAACGCCATTCTCGAAGTCAATCCAAGCGCCATCGAGCTGATGGACAAGATGCTCATCGATCTCACTCGCAGTCAGCCCGGCTACGCCAGCCAGATTGAGTTCATTCATGGCGATCCAGCCGGATTGCTGGCAGTGGAGTTCTACGGTGCCAGCGATGCCGAACTCCAGGCCAAGTGCGATACCTGCGTAGCGCACCTCGCAAAGCGCGGCATTAAGATGATGGTGGATGCGCAGGTGCTGCTGGATCCGAAAAAGCAGGCGCAGGTGTGGAATGTCCGCAAGGCGGGCCTCGGCCTGCTGATGAGCGTCCGCGGCGATGCCAAGCCGATTCCGGTGATCGAGGATGTCTCGGTGCCGGTTGAACACCTGCCGGAATACGTGGCCACGGTGCAGAAGATGATCGAGCGCCACGGCACCACCGCGGCCTTCTATGCCCACGCATCCAGCGGCTGTTTGCATGTGCGACCACTGATCAATCTCAAGACGATTGAAGGCGTGGAAGCCATGCGCGAACTCGGTCACGAAGCTGCCGAACTCGCGGCGCGATTCGGTGGCTACATGAGTGGCGAGCATGGTGATGGCCTGCAGCGCTCCGAGCTGAACGAGAAGATCTTCGGCACCGAACTCTACGGTAAAATGCGCGAGTTCAAGGCGATTTTCGATCCGAATGGCATCATGAATCCCGGCAAAATCGTCGATGCACCTCCAATGACCGAGCATCTGCGGTATGGTCCAAAATACTTGCCTGTCGAAATCAAAACCAAACTCAATTTCGATCGCGAGGGGGGATTCCTCGGCGCGGTCGAAATGTGCAACGGTGCAGCAGTTTGCCGCAAGGTCGATGCGGGCACCATGTGCCCGAGTTTCATGGCCACGCACGACGAGCAGGATACGACGCGTGGACGTGCCAACGCCCTTCGCAATGCCATGGCGGGCAATCTGTTGCAACCGAATGAGTTCGCTTCAGATGAAGTCAAGGAAGTGATGGATCTCTGCATCAGTTGTAAGGCGTGCAAGACCGAATGTCCCAGCAGTGTGGATATGGCCAAGATCAAGACCGAATTCATGGCGCAGTATTACGAAAAGAACCGCGTTCCGCTGCGTTCCCGCTTGATGACCCATATCCATACGTTGTCCCGTATCGCCAGCCCGGTTGCTCCGTTGGCAAACCTGGCGATGAGCACCCGCCTCTCCAGACCACTGATGAGCGCGATCGGAGTGCATCCGAATCGCAAGCTCTCACCGTTCGTGGCCAAGAACTTCGTGCAGCATTTCCGCAGCTGGCGCAAGCAGAATCCGGTGGCACAGGTGAAACGCGGCAAGGTGGTGTATTTCCACGATACCTTCGCGACCTACAACTTCCCGGAAATCGGTCTCGCCGCCGTGAAGCTGATCGAAGCGGCAGGATTTGAGGCCGTGCTGGAAGAGCGTCGCGCATGCTGTGGTCGCCCTGCATTGAGCAAGGGTCTGGTCGACGTTGCTCGCAAGAGCGCCCGCAAGAATGTCTCGCTTCTGGCAGATTACGCGCGCAAGGGCATCCCGATTATCGGCACCGAACCGAGCTGTATCCTCACCTTGCGCGATGAGTATCGCGATCTCTTGCCGGATGATGAGGATGTTCGCCTCGTGGCCGAGAACAGCTTCATGCTGGATGAATGGCTGGCGAAGCTGGAATCGACCGACGACCTCGGCATCCCGTGGAAAACAAGCACCGGCCCGGAAGTGATGTTCCATGGCCATTGCCATCAAAAAGCGTTGGTGGGTGTTGGCCCCAGCATGGATGTGTTGAAGGCCAGTGGTTGTCGCCCAACCGAGAGCGGCGCTGGCTGCTGCGGAATGGCAGGCAGCTTCGGGTACGAGGAGGAGCACTACGACATCAGCCGCAAGATCGGCGAGGAACGCCTCTTCCCGATGGTGCGCGAAACACCGATGGATGTCACCATCTCAACCGCTGGCGTGAGTTGCCATCAGC
>JAFAEA010000217.1 GCA_023424355.1 Chloroflexota bacterium
CAGCAGTTCGGTCGCAATGTGATGCTCGCCGCAGGTGATACCTTCCGCGCGGCCGCAATCGATCAGCTCAAAATCTGGGGTGAGCGCCTGAATGTGCCAGTTGTGGCACATCAGCCGAATGCCGATCCGGGCGCTGTGGTGTTCGATGCCATGCAAGCGGCGCACAATCGCAACATGGATGTGCTGATCATCGATACCGCTGGCCGTTTGCACACCAAGTTCAACCTCATGGCTGAGTTGAACAAGATCAAGAAGATTATTCAGAAAACTGTTCCAGAGGCGCCACAGGAAGTGGTGCTGGTGATCGATGCCACCACAGGTCAGAATGGCCTTATCCAGGCGGCAGAATTCACCAAATCGGCAGACGTCACCGACATCTTTATCTCCAAGCTGGATGGTACCGCCCGCGGCGGTATCGCCTTCAGCGTGGCGAAGGAACTCGGCACACCGATCACCTACATCGGCACCGGTGAGAAGAGCGCCGATATGGCTGAGTTCCGCCCGGATACATACGTCGATTCACTCTTCTTTGGCGAAGGCGAAGGATTCTAGCCCATGTTCGAGACACTTTCAGATCGCCTGAATCAAACATTCAGCAAACTCGGTCGCAGTTCGAAGCTCACCGAGAAGGACATCGACGATGCGATGCGTGATGTTCGCCGGGCACTGCTCGAAGCGGACGTCAACTTCAAGGTGACCAAGGATTTCGTCGCTTCTGTGAAGGAGCGCGCTCAGGGTGAAGAGGTGATGCAGAGCCTCACACCGGGGCAGTCCGTCATCGCCATCGTCAACGAGGAGCTGCAGCGCATCCTCGGCGAAGAGCAGGTTCCTCTCGCCTATCCGGATCGTGGTCCGCAAATCCTGATGATGGTGGGTTTGCAGGGTTCCGGTAAAACCACCCACTCCGGCAAGATCGCCCTTCACCTGCGCAAGCAGGGACGCAATCCGCTGCTGGTGGCGGCAGACGTTCAACGTCCGGCGGCTGTGAAGCAGCTGCAAACGCTCGGCAAGCAAATCGATATCACGGTGTATGACGAAGGTACCGACAATACGCCGGTGAACATCGTCAAAAACGCCATGGATTTCGCGAAGCAGCGCGGATTCAATCCGGTAATTCTTGATACCGCTGGTCGTTTGCAGATCGATGAACCTCTCATGCAAGAGCTGGTTCAGATGAAGGAAACCGTGAACCCGACGGAGATCCTGCTGGTCGCCGATGCAATGACCGGTCAGGAAGCTGTAGGCGTAGCAGAGACCTTCCACGATCGACTCGGCGTCACAGGCCTCATTCTCACCAAGATGGATGGCGATGCTCGTGGTGGTGCTGCCCTCAGTATCCGTTCCGTTACCGGTGTGCCGATCAAATTCATCGGTACAGGCGAGAAAATGGACGCGCTGGAGCCGTTCTACCCGGATCGGCTTGCGGGGCGCATCCTCGGTATGGGCGATGTGCTCAGCCTGATCGAACGCGCGCAGGAACAAACCACCGAGGAGGATGCCGAGAAGATGACCGAGCGCATGATGCGCGGTCAGTTCGATCTCGAGGACTTCCTCAACCAACTGCAGTCCATCAAGAAGATGGGGCCGTTGAGCCAACTCGTGGAGATGATTCCGGGTATTGGCCAGCAACTGCGCCAATCCAAACAAGCCATTAGCGATGACGCCTACAAGCAGTTCGAGGCGATTATCTACAGCATGACGCCTTGGGAACGCCGTAATCCTGAGAAGATCAGCCACTCGCGTCGTCGCCGCATCGCGGCCGGTGCCGGGGTGGATCGACAGGAAGTCGGGCGTATGCTGCAGCAGTTCAAGCAGATGCAACAGATGATGAGCCAACTTGGCGGTATGGCCAAGGGCGGCGGTGGCAAAGGCAAGAAGGGCAAAAAGGGACGACGCGGCATGCTGCAAATGCCCGACTTGCCATTTGATATCTAGACCATGTCCGATTCAACTGCGCCGCTCTCACCGACCAGTGATCCCAGAATCACGCCTGCAATGGAAGATTATCTGAAGGCCATTTATGGTCTGCAGGTAAGTGGTGATCCCGTCACCAATCAGGCATTAGCCGATGAATTGGGATACTCCGGTGCCAGCATCACCAATATGCAGAAACGGCTCCACGACCTCAAACTGCTGGTGATGGAGCCGTACAAGGGCGTTCGTCTCACTCAGGCCGGTACCGCCGTGGCGCTGGAAGTGATTCGGCACCATCGATTGTTGGAGCTCTATCTGGCGAAGACTCTCGGTATGGATCTGGATGCAGTGCATGAGGAGGCAGACCGCCTGGAGCATCACGTTTCCGAGCATCTGGAGGAACTCATCGCCACCGCACTGGGATTCCCGGAATTCGATCCTCACGGTGATCCAATTCCGACGAGCGATCTCACCATTCCGGAGATCGACGATCACGAACTTCGCAGTCAGGTTGGCAAAGATCGCGTCGTTGTCACTCGTGTGAGCGACCGTGATGCCGAAATCGTGCGGATGTTGGTTTCCTACGGCATCGTACCGGGAGCGCAGATCTGCGGTATCGAAATCGATCGCGCAACGGAGAGTGTCATCCTACAAATGTGTAGTGGGGATTCCGTGGTGATCGGTGGAAAATCGGCAGATGCAGTACGTGTGAAGCCGCTGGGTTAGCGTTCCACCCAATCCGCAAGCACGGCCTCGAGGGATGGTTCGTCCAGCTGCGGAGTATCGTACATACCGGCGGCGCGACGCTGTCGCATGGCTTCGTACAGCGTAACCGCACAAGAAACGGAAATATTCAGGCTCTCCACCATCCCCTGCATGGGGATGTAGGCGGTGCCATCGGCACCGGCGATGCCCTCCGGACTCACGCCGTCCTTTTCATTTCCGAAAACAAGTGCCGTTGGTTTCGCGAGATCGTATTCGTAGAGTTCGCGAGAATCCCCCTGCAGCGCAGTCGCGATGATGTTGAATCCTCGCTCACGCAGGTGCGCATAGCACGCTTCGATCGAATCGTGATAGTGCAGATCCAGCCATTTGGCGGCAGAGGCAGAGGTGCTTCGCCCGAATGATTTACGCGGTGGCACCTGCTTCACGTACACCAGGTGTACTTCCAGTACGCCTACTCCGTCGCAACTCCGGAGCACCGCACTTGCGTTGTGAGGATCGTACACATCCTCCAACACAACGGTCAGGGTTGGCTGCCGTTTCGCGATCACCGATTCGAATCTGGCGACGCGCCGTTTGGTTTTGGCGAAACGATCATCGCGTTCCACCTCGGGGCCCTCGGTCGGGATGTTGTTGCGATTTCTGGCGCGAACCATAGGCTACTTTTTCTCCCGCCGAAGTACGCGGTCCACCAGTCCCCGCTCGATGTTGATGCCACGCTCTTTTTCGTAGGCACGTTCGGTGGTCGGGGAATCAGGATCGATCACTTCCACCTCCAGGGCATCGAACACGAAGCGATTGACCACCGCCGCGAACAGGGCGGGACCAATGACAAGCATCGGCAGCATGGCCAACGTGAAGGCGTAACCGAAGAAGAGGATAAAGATGGAGAGACCCAGTGAGCGGAACGGATACTTCACCAGCACATACATTCCGCCGCGGAATGCATTGCGCCATCCACTTTCGTGGGTACCAGCCAGCGAAAAGCAATACTGACTCAGCACAAACAGCAGAATCCACATCACCACCCACAATGGCACCAACAACGCCAGATTATGCGTGCTACCGGCAAAGAAGGCGACGTTCCAACCGATCATCAGGAGCGGTGCGAGTGTGATGAGCGCGATTTTCCACGAGCGCAGGAACTCGGTGCGCAGCATGTCGAGTGCGTCTCGCCATTCAATCCGCTGGATCAATGTGCGTGGATCGGTAAGAGCAAACAGTACGGTGAGTGCCGGAGGCAGCAGAATCGCTGTCAGAAGGAACAACGGCGCCACGAGGATACTGACACTCAGGAATCCGTAGCCCAACAGCATCGGCGAACAGCACAGCCAAAACGCCAGGGAAACCACCATGAAGTACGAGAACGAATCATAAACATCGCGGAGTCCGCGCCAAAGAATCCTGAAAAAATCCACTCGGGGCCCTTGCTACGAGAGAAAACAACGTCTGATTATTGTACGTCGGCGGGTGGGTTCTTGTCCGGATCAACCCGGGCAGCGATCACCAATGGGATGCGGCGACCGGTGGCTTCGTAACACGGCCTGCAGGCCCACTTACCGGTGCGTTTCCGCGGGACATTGTGACCGCAATTCGGGCACTGGTACATGTACCGATACTCTCGTGGCTGCACCGGAATCAGCGCGTTCCGTACGTCATCCAAAGTGGATCCGGTGACATGCGCCACGCGGTGAGCGATGCGATCATGCCCATGCTTTGCGTGGCGACGGTGGTCGCCATCCACCCAATCGCGCATGTGCATCAGTTCCTCAGCCACGACGATTTCGAGTGATTTGGGCCGGGTGTGATCGATCCGCTCCAAATTGATCAGAATGGCGTGGGTCTTGTTGTGTGTGAGGTACACATACGCTCCGCCATAGGAGGAAGGAATACGACGCCCCAGCCACCGACCAAACACTCGTCGCGACGTGGTGAATTTGAGTGGATGCTCGAGCAATCCAAATTCATCGCCGAAATGGATCATCAGGTCCACAACTCGAGGGGGGA
>JAFAEA010000261.1 GCA_023424355.1 Chloroflexota bacterium
CCAGCAGATTCGGCTGGGAGCAGAAGGTTGTTTTGACCTTCTCCGATGAGACTCCAGGGGCCGATTTCGCTGCGACTCAAGCGCTTGAGCGACACGAACGCACGCAGATTTCTCAGCCGACACCGACGTCACTTCAGGTTGGTTTCGATAGTCGCAGATCGACTTCGGGCGAGATCATTCGGGATGTCGCAACGGTACTGCCGATCGCCGATATCTCAATCGAGGTAACCAGTGCCGAGAGCATCATTCGCAATCTCTATGATGGCTCGCTGAGCTTCGAGGAGCGGAGCGATGTCTGATAGTGTGCGTATGGCTCCCAGGCCAAAATACATCAGCATCGCCCTAACCACATTTCAGCAGGCGATCACCTATCGGATTACCACACTCACGAATATCGCCCTCACCTTCATTTGGGTGTTTATTCTGTATTACCTGTGGAAGGCGGCGTTCAACGATCACAGCATCATCCAGGGATTCACCTGGGAAGAAATGCGCACGTATGTGGTGCTGGCCTATGGCCTGAACGCGCTGGTGGGCTGGCGGATTGCTGCCAATATGATGTTCACGATCCGCACGGGAGATATCCTGCGCGATCTTACCCGGCCTCTCAACTACTGCATGAATCAACTGAGTGTTGCTACTGGCGCTGCGATGGTTGAAGGAATCCTCAGCCTGATTCTGACCCTGATTGTTGGGCTTGTGTTCATAGGAATCCAGCCTCCGGCAAGCGTATCTGCAGGCTTCATGTTCGTCATAGCCGTGGCGCTCGGGTTTGTTACCAAGGCGCTGATCGTGTTCTCGGTGAGCCTACTTACATTCTGGACGCTGAATGGAGTTGGAATCTCGTGGAGTCGCGAGGCTGTGCTCAACATTCTCAGCGGCACTATTATCCCGTTGGCAATGCTTCCCGGATGGCTCCAGGTTGTGGCAGAGTTCGCGCCGATGCGAGGCATCATCAGCACTCCGCTTCTGATCTATCTGGGCAAGGCGGAAGGATCTGAAGCGTGGAGACTCCTCGCCTACTCCGCCGGATGGCTGATGATTCTGGTGTTTTTCGCCAACTGGGCGTGGCAGGCAGCCTTCAATCGCGTTGAGATTCAGGGAGGCTGATATGAACCTGGCACACGTTCGCAAGAACCTCCGAATCTACTTCAAACTCCAGCTTATGCAGATACGTAGTACCGTAGAATACGTCGTTGATTTCTGGATCGGTATCATCGGAGCGATGATGCTTCAGGTATCGGGGCTGGTTTTTATCTCAGCACTGTTCACCCAGATCCCAGAGGTAGCTGGCTGGAGCCTTTGGAATATCGTGGTGCTGTATGGACTGGCGATGATCCCTACCGGACTGCGAGAACTCTTCTGCGATGGCTTCTGGATGCTGCGTTCCAAGGTGAACACCGGCGAGTTCGATCGCGTGCTGCTTCGACCAGTTTCACCCGCCCTTCAGAGTGCATCGGCGCTTTCCAGCATTCACGGCGTTGGCGGTGTCGCACTCGGTATCACTTTGCTGGTGATGGGTCTCACACGCAGCGAGGCCACGTTCCATTGGTGGACGATTCCATTCCTGATCGTGGTGATTGTTTCCAGCACTGTACTGGTGAGCGCGATCTCGATGTTGATCAATCTCACCGGATTCTGGGAACCGAGTTCCCAAAGCGCCCTTCCAACGATGCTGGCGCAGTTCATCGATTTTGCAAAGTTCCCGATCGATATCTACAACAATGCAATCCGCCTGGTAATCACCGTGCTGCTGCCCTATGCATTCATTTCCTACTTTCCCGCACTGGTATTGCTGGATCGGGATTCCAATTGGCATTGGCTCGGATATCTCACTCCGCTCGCAGCACTCTGGATGGTGATGATCACCAACTTTGTGTGGAGCAAGGCGCTTAATCGATATCAGGGGGTCGGGCACTAAACGATCTCGAGATTCTCGAAGAACGAGGAGAACGACTCCAGGGTTTCGTAAAAGAGTGACGACGCCTGAAGGAACTCGAAAACCAGCACATTGTTTTCGGTCAACGGAACCAACACACGAATCCCATACAGATGATCGTATGGTGAATCAAACGTGGTGCCATACTCCACGGCCAGTACTTCGGCCGCCTCTGGAACAAAATCAAGCGATGGTGCATCCATCGGCCCAATACCACGAATGTAGCGACTATCGGGACCGAGATTCGCGTGCCAGTCTCCGGTGAAATCACTACGCCCGTCGCGATCTTCGCCGGCTGATTGCGCTGCGACAGCACCGTTGGACTCGTGTGAGAATGTTTGTCCATTAGGGGTCATAAATGAGGTACCGGTCACAACCCAGTCTTCACTCCAGCTATAGGAAAACCCCAGGTCTGGATTGGAGAGCTCCCGGTCCATAACCGGGTCAGGAGGTGGCTGTAGAGCATCTTCCGACGCCAGCACCGTGAGGAATCCTTGATCGGTAGCGAGATAGAGATTTCCATCGGCTACGAGAAACGACGCGATCTCCAATGCTTCGCCGTTTGCGTTGACCGGGGAATAACTGAAGTGCTTTCCGCCATCATCAACACGATATCCGACAATCGCAGTTCCAGACCTGGAGTTTTCCGAGGATTCTTCAATGCAGTAAATTACGTCGTCACACACCAGAAACTGGTTCGACTCCAGTGGCTGCAACGGTGGTCGAGCCCACAAGATTTCGCCAGTGTGCCAGGAAACCGATGTAATCTGTTGACGGTTCATCAAAATAGCAGCATCGTTCGTTACCGCTATCGTGTGAAAGGTTGATCGCAAATCGGGGATTTCCAGAAGATTCGATTCAGAACCGGTCTCAGCATCAAATATGCGGATCCCATCTGTGGCCAAAATGACTACTTCATCGCCCATAAATGCCGGAGAACTCAGGAACTTTTCGTCTTCAATCTCCCACAGTTGCTCTCCCGCTTCCAAACTCCAGGCGGCCATCTTGATGGACTGCTGATTCGCCGGAATTGTTGATCCGAGGACGATCTCGCCGTTGGAAGCGAACACACCAGGAACTCGCGATCCGAACTGCGAAATATCCTGGCTCCATAGTTGAGATCCGGTCGCAAGATCCAGTGCGAAAATGGTTCGCTCATCATCTTTCACATCAACGGTAATCAAGGTGTCATTGCCGAAAATGACTCCATTTGCAATGTTTCCAGTTTCAATTTCCCAACGTTTTTCGCCATCGGTCAGCTGCCGGGCGTGTATCGTGCTCAACGAAAGATCATGCTCAGAACGGATCACATATGCAGCCAGATTGCCACTGGCACTGATAAGGGTCGACACTCGGCGGGTTCTCCAAATTTCAGTTCCGGAGTTGGCATCAATGGCAATCAGGGGTAAATCCGGCCCCATCGCATGGGCAATCACCACGCCCTGGGAAAGCAACACGCTGGAGTTGCCCTCCGTGGTGCGAGGAAATGCCAGATCCTCAGCCACGGTTATCACCTCGCCAGGTTGGTTGACGATTCCGGCAGCATCTACCACACGCGTGCGTTCGCTATCCACTGCATCGCCCTGGATTGTGGGCCATACATGTTGATCCGCTACAGGGGTTTGAGCTCCTGAAATCAATGGCGCATAACCGAATGTGGCAGCAGATGTGACAAACGTTCGACGGGTCAGCATGATGGGTGGCTCCTGTCTTCCGGATTTGGTTGCTTTCCCTATAGACGGATTATGTAAGCGAGAAGTTCCGAATCTGCTTGCTTCGGTTTGAGTGCCTACCAACCTGGTCAGCTTCTGACTATGCCTTTTCGGAGGGACTCCAGTTACCGAGGCCCGCTTCTGTACCCAAGAAGAGATGTTGCGCCCCGATCAAAAAGGCGGTGGCGCTGAGTTGGGTCCTCTCCGAATTGACCGGAAGGTATTCGACCTCAAGGCTTCCATCTTTCAGGCTGTATCCACGCAACGTCGTTTCGCACCCCGAAGATTCTGCGGATTTTTCGATTCGGTAAATCTTGCCGTCACACGCGTAGACGTCTGTAGCGGATGCGGCCTGTTCCGGAGCGTGCGACCAATTAACCTTCCCCGAGGCCCAGTCCACCGAGTGGAACCGTTCTGAATCAACGATAACCAAAGCATCTTCGGTGATGATGAGTTGGACGAGTCCGCCATTGTTTGCTGGCAAATCGATCTCCTGCAGAATCTCCCCGGTGGCGGGATCGATCAGATTTATGCCTTCCATGGTGGCGATCAAGAGCTCATTATTCCGAAATGCCGGCGCCGAGATGTATCCTGGACCCTCATTACTCCACAGCAATTCACCGGTGGTTGCATCCCAGGCATTCATGTACCTCGAGATATTGGTGGTTACGTTGACGCCGACCACGACCTGGCCATCAGTGGAAAGAATCGCATCGCTATCCAGCGCGTCGTTTACGTCGGTGGTCCAGAGCACTTTTCCACTGGCAATATCCCTAGAAACCAATTCCATATTGTCCTCAAGCTGACGCAGATACACGATGCTTTCTTCGGGGATGACGACAGCGCCTAAGATCTCACCCTCACCGACAGCCCAAATGTCAGTTGGACCTGTGACATCAATCGCCTTTAGTATCGGCAGGATTTGGTCCGATACCGGCGCGGTTACTATGAATGCCGTTTTCCCGCCAACCCCCAACAATTTCAGGGTCTGATCGCGCTCCCAGGCCAATTTTCCGGTGGCTGCGTCCATTGCCACCAACGGAAGATCTGGACTTGCGGCTCGAGCAAGCACCACACCATGGGTGAATGCCATAGATGGGTTTGCCTCCGCACTGCGGTCGAATCGGAGGTCCGGCCGAATCATCTCCGAATTCTTCAGCTCAGTGCGGATGCCGCGCCCAGAGATGAAGCGTGTTCTCTTCGGATCGACACCAGGCCCCTGGATCTCCGGCCATTTATACGTGGCCGACATTTCGGTGACTGCGTGAGCCATACCAGGTAAAGCGATTCCTGCCATGACGGCGGCGGCAACAAAAGAACGGCGAGTGATCATGGTGGCGTAACTCCGGTTATGTCATTTGTTTAATTGCTGAACGTCCCCACTCGCCAAAGGTTCCATCAGTCACACCAAAACACGGCGAAGGAGTGGCTGTTGCCACTCCTTCGCTCCCCCTCCCAATACACGGATGTATTGTCAGTTTTAGGCCATGCGCTTCATGGCATTTTCGTAGGATGTGCGGACATCCGCAACCGGATCGGCAGCATTCGGGTTATCCAGCTCCACCACGTAGTATTCGCAACCTGCTGCGTCGGCAGCGGCGATGATGCCATCCCAATCGAGGATTCCCTCGCCGAATGCAACATCCTTTCCTGGCATGCGCTCGCCGGCGTCCTTCAGGTGCACCAGCGCAGCGCGGTCCGGATTGGCGCTGATGACTTCAGCAGCGTCACGACCACCAACCTCGGCCCAGAACGCATCGATCTCGAAGATGATCGGTGAGTTCTCCAGCATGTAGTCGTACATGCTCTGGCCCTCGGCGGTGCGGAACAGATATTCGAAGTGGTGATTGTGGTAGCCGAACTTCATGCCGCCATCGTTGACGATTTTGGCCCATTCACTGAGGTTATCGGCGAATTCCTTGATGTTCTCTGCACTCAGGGTGTACTTGGCGGCGAGTTCATCGCCACTCAGGGTGCTGAGTTCGTGCGCGGATAGATTGGCGAGATCGGCCCAGCCGAAATCACCGGATGCCAGGAGGCGATCCAGCGGCGGCGCCGGCACGATGATCCATTCGG
>JAFAEA010000264.1 GCA_023424355.1 Chloroflexota bacterium
TGTGCGCTGATTCTACGGTTGGAGGAGAAATCGGACATGTCTGAGAATCGCCCGAAGTGGTTGCACACTGTGCTTGCCCTTTGCCTTGTGGCGTTTGGCGTGGCGGGCACTACCAGGCCCTATTGGACGCTCGAGAACATTGCGATTCTGGTAGCGATAGTGGCGGTGCTGCTGGTGATCTGGAGAGGATCGATTCTGCACAGGAGCGCGCTGGGTGTGCTCGTGGTGGTCGCCGCGGTTGGAGTCGCGTTTTCACGTGAAGTCTCAGTTCCCGTGGTGGTCTACAGTGTTCAGGTCTATCTCATTTTGGCCGGCATTCACGCGTTAGTGCTGTCCCGCAAACGCGGTTGGATGCATCTGGTGCTCGGGCTCGGCCTGATGGTTATGGGCCTGTTGGGGTTGTACTGGATCGATGTCGCCTCGATTCTCACCGGGTTGTTGTTGGCGCCATTGGCTCTGATCGTCGGTGCGTACATTATTGTCCGAACCTGGCTTCCTCATCTCTCGCCGCATCACCATCCGAAACTCATGCTCAATCTGGCGAGGGTTGGAGCAATTGCCCTGTTGTTACTGGGCGGCGTTTCCACGTACTTCACTGCGGTCGCAATTCGGCACGCTCCGGTAGAAGATGACTTCGCGAAGTATGATGCCCCTCTGGGCGACCAGCCTGGAGTGTTGCTGGCGGCAGAGCCATTCGACCGCAAGATGCCAGAGAACTCCGCCGCCACCCGAATTCTCTACACAACCACTGGGCTGGATGGCTCAATTGTTTTGGCCACTGGCCTCGTGATCGTTCCTGCGGACGCTCCCGCCGAACCATTACCGGTAATCCTCTGGGCACATGGAACCACAGGAGTTGGGGTTCATTGCGCGCCCACATTGGTCTCTGATCCACTTGGTGCCGGGGCAATGATGTTCCCGGATCTTCCGCTGAATCAGGGATGGGCGTTAGTAGCTCCCGATTACATCGGGCTGGGAGCCTCTGCGCCACATCCGTATATGGTCGGTCGACCCACGGCCCATTCCTCGCTGGATGCTGTTCGCGCGGCGCGCCAACTCGAATCCGTTTCTCTGAGCGATGACACTGTGGTTTGGGGACATTCGCAAGGAGGTGGTTCCGCATTGTGGATTGGAATCGAGGCAGAGGAATACGCCCCAGATGTACCACTTCTGGGAGTTGCGGCAATGTCGCCAGCGAGCGATCTGCCGGAGTTCATCGATTCTATGTTGTCCGGATTGGGCGGACCTATTTTTGGTGGCTTCATCATTTCCGGATTCAGTAATGGATACGATGACGTGAAGTTCGATGACTACATCCGACCAGGCGCGCGATTCAGTCAGGAGGAAATCGCTGAAAGGTGCCTTTCCGAGCCTTCGTTTCTGGCAAGCGTGGCATCGGTGTTCATCACCGAGCCGTTTTATCAAAAGGATGTGCACACCGGCCCCCTCTACACCCGATTACAAGAAAATGTGCCAAATGTACCTCTTGGGGTGCCGCTATTCCTTGGTCAGGGAGAGGCGGATCCGTTGATCATCCCTGAGGTACAGACTCAATATGTGGCAAAGCTCTGCGATTCCGGTCAGGTGGTGGAGTATCACACGTATCCCGGCCTGGATCATTTGGGGGTTGTGAACCCGGATTCGCCAATGCTGGGCGATCTTATGAGCTGGACCGAGGCTCGTTTTGCTCGGGAAGCTGCGCCGGAATCGTGCACTACCAATGGCGAATGATCAACTGCTGGCACGGGTTATGCGTTTATTCACCATCGGCAGAATGCCACATTCGCTTCGGCGAGTGACGTACTAGCAATGGAGTCCCACAAATGACAGACCATCTTGATGCCAAAAAGGACGACCTCGTAGGCAAGGCCAAGGAAGAAATCGGTAAGCGAACCGATGACGAGCAGACCGAAGCCGAAGGCAAGCTCGATCAGCTCAAGGGCGATGTGAAGGAAGGCGTGGCCGATCTCAAGGATAAGGGCCGCGATTTCATCGACAAGCTCACCGGCGACGACAAAAAGTAATTCGCTATCCATAAAGTAGCCGCGCTGGAAAGGATCGCCATTTTTGGCGGTCCCTTCCACTTTTCAATGCGCGTTTGACCAGGGATCGTGCATGACTGCGTGATTTTGGCGCCGGATAGTTGCCAGAAAACATCTCTGCGATATGATGACGATCGTGTGCCTGCGTAATTCAGGGTACAGCGTTGTTTTTCAGGTTCAGGAGTAAGTTCGTGACTAAACAGATTCAAAGTCCATTCTCCAGTCTTTTCAATTCATTGAAGGCTGGCGAAATCTCCCGACGTTCCTTCATTGGTAAGGCCACTGCACTCGGCATGACCACCGCCGGTGCCCTCATGGTTGCCGATGCTGTGGCTCAATCCACTCCAGAAGCTTCGCCCGCATCGTCCGGTGCATCGGCGCTGCCAAGTGTCGGCACCGAAAACCAGACCCGTGGCGAAGGTGGCGAGCTCAAGATCATCCAGTGGCAGGCTCCGAGCCAGCTCAACCCGCTGCTGGCCACTGGCGACAAGGACAACCTGGCCGCCCAGTTTGTATGCGAATCTCTGATGGTTCGTAACACCGAAGGTGAGTTGATTCCGCACCTGATTAAGGAAGTGCCTTCCATCGAGAACGGACTTCTTGCCGAGGACCTCACATCGGTAACCTACAACCTTCTCGAGGGCGTGAAGTGGAACGATGGCGAAGCATTCACCGCCAACGATGTTGCTTTCACCGTTGAGTGGGCCAAGGATCCGGCCAATCCGGTTGTGCAGGCTGCTGTGTATGACCGCGTTACCGAGACCGAAGTTATCGATGATCTCACCGTGAAACTCACTTTCGATTCTCCGAACCCAACCTGGGCGGAATCCTTTGCGGGCTCCGGTTCCGGATGTGTGCTGCCGAAGCACATTCTGGAAGGTGCCGGCGAGGACGTGCTGAACCAGTTCCGCGCCAACCCGGTTGGTACGGGCCCGTTCAAGGTCGAGGATTTCCAGGCTAACGACCAGGTCACCTTCGTAGTGAACGAGCACTACCGCGAAGAGAACAAGCCGTACTTCGAGCGCGTTCTCCTCAAGGGTGGTGGTGATGCCGCCGCAGCCGCACGTGCCGTGCTGCAGACCGGCGAGTTCGATTTCGGTTGGAACCTCAACGCCGAGCGCGATGTGATGGAAGGCATGGTTGCCGAGGCCAGCACCGGTGAGTTCGTGGTCGCCGGTGGTTTGCAGCTCGAGCGCATCAACATCAACTTCTCGGATCCAAACACCGAAGTCGATGGACAGCGCAGCGAAATGAACACGCCGCACCCGATCCTTTCTGATCTGGCTGTGCGACAGGCGATTCAGCTTGGCGTGAATCGTGAGGTTATCTCCGAGAATCTCTACCTCGGTATGGAGAACGAGCCGGCTGTCGCCAATGTGCTCACCGGTATTCCTTCCATGGAATCCCCGAACACCGAGCTCAAGTACGATCCCGATGCCGCCGCCCAGATTCTTGAGGAAGCCGGTTGGGTGATGGACGGTGAAGTCCGCAAGAAGGATGGCGTAGAGCTTACTCTTCGCCTCTACACCACGGTCAACGCCGTACGCCAGAAGATTCAGGCAATCGTGAAGGCGAGCCTGGATCAGATCGGCTTCAACATCCAGCTCGAGCAGGTGGATGCAGCCATCTTCTTCGATAACGCTGCCGGTAACGACCAGAACAACAGCCACTTCTACACGGATATGAACATGTTCACGTCCACGGTTTCCGCACCGCCACCAGTGCTGTACATGATCCGCTGGTACGCCGGTGAGGATAACGAGGAAGTGGCCCAGAAGAGCAACGGCTGGGCCGGGCGCAATATCCAGCGCTACATCAACGATGAGTACGATGCCGTTTACGAGCAGGCCATGGTTGAGCCGGATATCGAAAAGGCCGCCGAATTGTTCATTCAATTGAATGATATTCTCTGGAACGACGCTGCGGTTCTGCCGATTATCCGTCAGGGTAAGAAGGTTGGTATCGGCAACACGCTGAACCCGGAGAACGTAGCGCTCAACTCGTTCGAGTTCGATTACTACAACATCGCCAACTGGAACCGCGTAAGCCAATAAGCTTCGCCATCCAGAAAGCGTTGAAAGAGACGAGCGGGGCAATTGCCTCGCTCGTCTCTCTTTTTCGCCACTTGACAGGTACCGTCCACGTGCGATGCTGAAGTCCAGTCGTGATCGTCTGATCGTGGCTGTGTTCCGCTGACAACACGAGGATTTGCATGAGCCGCACGTTTCCATTCTTTCAATTTTCCGGCACCCATCAGGAGATCGGTCGGCAATACGGCGAAGCCTGCCGCGATTTGATTCTGGAGCATCGCGACAAGGCTCTGGAGCGGCTGTTCCGCAAGTCCGATCTGAGCTATGAAGATGTCACCGAGCGCACCATGTGGTATCGACCGTGGGTGGAACAGAGCGCACCATTCTTCTGCGAAGAACTCATCGGCCTCGCCGAAGGCGCCAATATCACCGAAGCCGAAGCCTGGTTGTTGCAGCTCCGTGCAGAAGTCGCCATCGTGGAGGAAAACGAGGCCGGCGACGAGTGCACCAGCTTCGCCATCCAGCCGGAAGCAACCAGCGATGGAGTTGGCCTGGTTGGCCAGAACGCCGATCTACCACCGTTTTACCGTGATATCGCCGTGGTGGCGGAGATGCGATTCGAGGATATCCCCAACATCCTCATGGTGCTCCCGGCGGGTCAGTTGAGCTACCTCGGCATCAACGATGCTGGCATGGGTGTGAGCGCCAACTTCCTCACCTGCGATGGCTGGCGAGTCGGATTCCCGCGTTACTTCTTCTCCCGCTTTGCGCTCACCCATCGGACCGTCGATGAAGCCGCCACAGCGATCGAGAATCTGCATCGCGCCTCGTCGCGAAACATGATGCTGCTCGATGGCGATGGCAACGCAGTCGATCTGGAAACCACCGTTACGGACAGCGCCCGAATCCATCCCACCAATGGCATCATTGCGCACGCCAACAATTACCAAACCGAAGAGTTGCAGTATGCGGAGAAATCGACGGGAATCGGCCTAAAGAACTCGAAGGGGCGATATGAATCCATGCGCACCATGCTGGATGACCTCCACGGATCGCTCAACGCCGATGTGATGAAACAGGTACTCACGGATCGCTCGGATGTGATGGCCTGTGTTAATCGCCATGAAGGCGATATCGCGGAGCTCGATTCCATGACCTTCGCCAGCATGATCATGCAGCCATCTCTTGGCAAAATGGATGTGGCGGTTGGGCCTCCGGACGAGAATGATTACGTGACATATGCCTTCAGTACTGCACAATAAGCGACACTGAGTCTTACCGAATTGTCCCGGAACCATGGTATTCTGATTGCACGTTCAATGTTGATCGGAAATTCATGTTTGCCGGGCCAACCGTGGTTCGGCGTACCTTTTTCAGAAAGGGAGCATACGTGACTCAGCCAACAGGTAACATTCGTCGACTCTACGATGCGCTTCAGGCTGGAGCCATTGATCGACGCCAGTTCATCACTCGTTCCACGGCTCTCGGTATCAGCAGCGGAATGGCTCTGTACCTCGCCAACGCAGGTGCGCAGACACCAGTTGCATCCCCTGCAGGGGAGGGTGCCAGCGGTGGTGGTGGTCTCATTTCGAGCGTGCCTCGTGCCGAAGCTCCCGCCGATCAGGTGCGTGGTTCCGGTGGAGAGCTGAAAATCCTGCAGTGGCAGGCTCCCAGCCACCTGGTGGCTCACCTCGCCAATGGCGATAAGGATGTCCTCGCTTCCGCACTCGTACAGGAACCATTGATGTTCTACGGGCAGGATGCCGGACTTCTGCCAAACCTGCTCACCGATGTTCCTTCGCTTGAGAATGGCGATCTTGGTGAAGATCTCGCCAGTGTGACCCTGCGCCTTATGGAAGGCGTTACCTGGAGCGATGGCGAGCCGTTCACCGCTGCCGATGTGATCTTCACCTGGGAATTCATCACCAATCCGGATAACTCCAGTACCTCCATCGAGATCTGGGAGCGCATCTCCGCGATGGAAGCAGTGGATGATTACACCCTGAATGTCACCTTTGTGGAATCGAATCCGCTCTGGTACCAGGCCTTTACTGGCAACAGCACCGGCACCATTTTGCCGAAGCACGTGCTTGAAGGCGCTGGCCAGGAAGGTATGGACGCATTCCGATTCGCACCAATTGGCACTGGCCCGTACGTGGTCGAGGAGTTTGTGGTGGAGGATCAGGTTCGCTACTCCGCTAACCCCAACTTCCGCGATGCAAACAAGCCGTTCTTCCAGACCGTTTACCTCAAGGGTGGTGGTGAACCAGCTGCAGCCGCACGCGCAGTGTTGCAGACCGGCGAATACCACTATGCCTGGTTCCTCACGATCGATTCCGATCTGCTGGCCGAGCTCCAGCAGGGTGGGGCGGGCAAGCTTCTGCTCTTCTCGCAGGGATACGCCGAGCGCCTGCACCTGAACCACTCGGACCCGAATACCGAGGTCGATGGACAGCGCAGCGAAATGAATACACCACATCCGTTCCTCAGCGATCCGGCGGTACGCCAGGCGATGGCTTTGGCCATCAATCGCCAGCTCATCGTGGATCAGCTCTACATCCCGGATAGCATCGAAACTGCTGCCAAGGACATCTTCACCGGCATCAGTTCGCTGGAATCTCCAAATACCGAGCTTGTGTACGATCCGGAAATGGCAAAGCAGGTGTTGGAAGACGCCGGTTGGACCATGGATGGAGATGTTCGAAGCAAGGATGGTGTCGAGCTTTCGCTCGTATACATGAGCACCACCAACCAACTGCGTCAGAAGGTGCAGACCGTGGTGAAGGCCAACCTCGAGGAGGTGGGTTTCAAGGTCGATATGCAGAATATCGACGGCTCGATCTACTTCGATAGCTCCGCTGGTAACGATCAAAACGTCGGACACATGTATTACGACATGAACATGCACCAGACTGCAGCCGGTGCGCCGACTCCGCTCACATTCGTGCAGCGCTGGTATGCCGGACCAGATGGTGAGGGCATCGCTCAGGCATCGAACGAATGGTCACGCGCCAACCAGGTTCGCTACCGCAACGAAGAGTACGATGCACTCTTTGAAGAGGTTCGGGTGGAGACGGATGCCGCTCGCCAGATCGAACTGTTCATTGCCATGAACGATCACCTTATCGATAACAATGTGCTGATTCCTCTTGTCGCCGTGGCCGAGCGTTCTGCTTGTGCTACCTGGATGAATGAGGAATCGATTCAGCTTGGCCCATTCGGAATGGATTACTGGAACATCGCCAACTGGTACGGCACTCCGCCGAGCTAGATTTCACGTTTTGAGAGCGCATCGGGAACTATTCCTCCCGATGCGCTCTTGTTTTTATATTCATTTACGTACGTACACGTTGAATCGCCTGCTCGCCTGATCTAATTTGGTCGTAGTGTCAAATCGTCAATAAGATCACGGGTGGAGAGACCCTGCTTGGGTATCAGGCAAATAACAAATCCGGCCACACAGTTGCGATCATTAGCTGAGCGCATGCGGCGGACGCCAACGACATTGCTCGGCCTACATCTCATCACCTGGACCGTGGTGCTGATGATTGCCGTGGTACCTGTGCTGCTCGCATCGCCCTCGGCGCGCGGCGAGGGACTTCTCCCTGCCAACCTGCAAGTAGGTGGCATTGATGTCGGCCTCATGACTCCCGAACATGCCGTGATGGTGCTGTCGCCGATATCTCAAGATTTCGGCCACCGTGAAATCACAATCGAAATCCTCGATAAGAAGCATGTGTATTCCGCAGCCGATATCGGACTGGTGCTCGACCCAGTCGCAACGATCAATGATGTAGTTACTTCCGGTGCAAGTGGATCAGTACCGATGGTGGCAGTGCTGGATCCCTCCCAATTTCAAAAGCACCTGGATTCGCTGCACGGGCTTTTGCCTGATCCAGCGACCGATGCGCAGGTGGTGATCGAAAACGCGGAAGCCGTCGTCATCCCTGGCAGTTCCGGCCAGACATTCGATTTGGAGGAGTACCGAAGTCAGCTGCTTTCGCTGGCGGAATCCGATCAGTCCGTTGCCGTGCTAGACGTGCAGGTCGGTGAACCCAACATCTCCACTGAGGATGCTGAAACCACTGCATCGCAGGTGAATACCTTCCTTGCAGAACCGATAGTGTTCAGCAACGACGACCAAACCTGGGAGCTCGCGCCTGAGGAGTATGCGGCCGCAATCGTCGTATCACCGAATGGCAAAGGTGCCCTGACGATGAATTGGGATATGGACCAATTGTTGCCGGCGATGTCCGGAATCATCGCGGAGATCGAAGAAATCGAATCCGCCGACGCCTGGGTACAGGATCTCGGCACGCATAGCTGGATTGTACCCGAGCAAAATGCCTTTACCGTCAATCGCGAGCGGCTGTTGGAAGTTACCAACCAACAATTGCAGGCGGGTGAACATGTCGTTCAGGTTCCAGTCACCATCTCCTCGCCTCAAAAATCCACCGAAGATGTCATGGCTGAACTGGGAATCACCCAGATGCTTGCCAGCGGCGACTCTGTTTACACTGGCTCCGGCACCGGTCGCACGCACAATGTTGAGACTGCTGCGTATTACATCGATCGCACACTGGTGCCGCCGGGAGGTTCGTATTCGTTCAATGATTCTGTCGGTTCGCTCTTCAATGGCGAGTACATGTCCGCCGGATCGTATATCGATGGTCCGAGTGGTGAATCGATTGCCGGCGGTGTCTGTCAGGTGAGCACCACGGTTTTCCGAGCTGCGCTGAACGCCGGATTCCCCATTGAGGAGCGTTGGCCGCATAGCTATCGATCGCCGTTTTATGAGCTTGGTGGTTGGAACCCCGGGTTTGATGCCGCGATCGTGCAGGATTCCATTGTGCCGC
>JAFAEA010000277.1 GCA_023424355.1 Chloroflexota bacterium
TCATTGATCCCCCCAATGGGGAAGAGCTTTGTCAGGTGCTTGATATCCAGCACCAGGTCGTTTTGGTCGCTCACTGAGCGGCTCCTTCCGGTGTTGGGTGCAGATGGCAGGCCACAAAGTGACCCGGCCGAGCCTCGATATATTTCGGAGCCACCTTATCGCAGATATCCATACGATGCGGACATCGCGGATGGAATCGGCAGCCACTTGGTGGCGAGATCAGGTCTGGAGGCGATCCCGGGATACCCTGCAATTCCTTGCGCGGACCGGTAAGCGCGGGGAAGCTGGCCATGAGCCCTTGCGTGTACGGGTGCAACGGATTGGTGAACAGCTCTCGACTGGGGGCCATTTCCACAATTTCGCCAGCATACATGATCGCGATGCGATCCGATATCTCCACCAGCAAGCTCATGTCGTGGGTGATGAACAGAATCGAGAACCCGAACTCCTCTCGCAGTTCAGTGATCTTGGCGAGAATCTCTCGCTGTACCACTACATCCAGAGCGGTTGTCGGCTCGTCCATGATCATCAGCGGTGGCTGCAGCGCCAGTGCGATAGCGATGACGGCACGCTGTCGCATACCACCAGAGAGCTGATGCGAATAGCTATCGATGCGCTCTGGCTCGATACCGACGATGCGCAGCATTTCCTTGGCATGCTCCCGTGCCTTTGCTTCGCTCACTTTCCGGTGCGTGAGAATGGCATCCATGATTTGGTCGCCAATCGTCATCACCGGATTGAGCGAGTTCATGGCGCTTTGGAACACCATGGAAACCTGTTCCCAACGGAACTCGCGAAGTTGCTTGTCGCTCATTGCCAGCACGTCCTGGCCGGCAAACATCACCTTGCCGCCGGTAATGACAGCGGGCGGCTGCAAAATGCGCATAATCGCCTGGGCGATAGTGCTCTTACCGGAGCCGGATTCGCCGGCGAGACCGACAACCTCACCCTTATGAATCGAAAGACTCACGCCGTCCACAGCGCGGACGGATCCGCGACCAGCCAGGTACTCCACCTTCAGATTCTCGATCTGAATGAGCGGCCCTTCGTTGGCTTTGCTATGCGTGGTTGCCTTGTCTACTTCTACCTTCATCTTACTTCCCCGCTCCTTGGCTAAGTACGGGTGTCGCGCGGGAGCGGCGAACACGTGCCGGTTGGCCCTTGAGTATCTGGGCAGTTTGTCGCTGGGATCGCAAACGAGGGTTGGTCACTTCATCGATGGCGTAGTTGATCATCGAGAATCCGAAGGCTACCAACGCGATGCAGAGTCCGGAAGGGAGCAAGTCCCACCAGGCACCGCGGGTGAGCGCGCCATTTGTCTGTGCCCAATAAAGGTTGTTGCCCCAACTGATGTTGGTGGGGTTACCGAGCCCGAGGAACTCAAGACCCGCTGCCGCACCGATGGCGTAGTTCACGCCACCGAAGAACCCTGCCATCACAATCGACATCATGTTTGGCAGAATTTCACGCAGGATGATTCGCGGCGAGGATTCGCCGATGGTGACTGCCGAGGCCACGAAATCCTTTTCGCGTAACGCGAGAGTTTGTGATCTCAACACACGTGCACCCCATGCCCATCCAGTTAATGAGAGCACGAGCGTAATGGTCCAGAATCCCGGTGAGAGGAATCCGGCGATCATCAACATCAGCGGCAGCCCCGGGATGATCAGGACAACGTTGGTGAGCGTGGAGAGCACATCGTCGATCCAGCCGCGGAAATAGCCCGCGGTCATGCCGATGATCACACCGACGAACGAGACGATGACGCCCACAATGAGGCCAACGGCGATGGAGCGCCGAGCACCGATGATGGTGCGGGAGAACACATCGCGGCCACCGGAATCCGTGCCGAACCAGGCCTCGCTGCTTGGTGGCTGGTGAGGACGGCCAATACGATCCGTGCCTTCATATGGTGTGATATATGGACCGATGACGGCCAAAACCAAAAAGATGAGAATAATTACGATACCAACGGTCGCCTTGCGATTACTGGTAAACAGGCTCCACACACCAGAAGCGCGGCCAATACGGCGGGAAGACGTGGTCTTCTCCGGTTCTTCCGGGCTCTGCTGGGCGTTCATATCCTCCACCTGGGCATTCGCCAGGGTGGCATCGACTCCAGAACTCATCGTTACCTCCTAGTTGCGAATGCGCGGGTCGAGCCGCACGTATAGCAAATCCACCACCAGATTGGCGGCCAACACAGCCAGTGTGATCATCAGAAACGCCCCTTGCATGAGGGGATAATCCGAATTGCGCACCGCGTTGATGAGCACAAAGCCCATGCCCGGATACGCAAAGATGAGCTCGGTAAACAGCGATCCACTGATGAGGAAACCAAACGCCATACCAAAGGATGTCAGCGTAGGAAGCATTGCGTTCCGTGCACCGTATCGCATCATCACATCGCGGCCGGAAAGCCCTTTGGCATCGGCCATGGTCACGTAGTCTTCGGATAGCACCATGATCATGGTGTTGCGCATGCCGAGCAGCCAACCACCCACAGAAACAATCACCAGTGAAAGCAATGGCAATGCCATGTGCACAAACAGGCTGGAGATGTATCCCCAGGTCCAGCCGGGCGAATAATCGATGTTGTAACTATGGCGTGCCGGGAAGATTTGCCACTGGAAAGCGAAGGCAAACACGAGCACTGGCGCAATCCAGTAATACGGCAGAGAGCCGAGGAAGACGAAGAATGGAGGCGTGACATTATCCATCCAACTGCCTCGTCGCCAGGAAGCAATAATGCCGAGCAGGGTTCCGATAACGAAACTGATGATGAGCGCGGACCCCATCAGCAGCGCGGTCCACTTGGACGCGGAGAGCAGAACCTCGCTCACCGGCGTGGGGAAGTTCATGATGGATACACCGAACTCGCCCCGAAAGATGTTTTTTACATAGTCAAAGTACTGAATGATCAGCGGATCATCTGAAAGCCCGTAGGCCTTCATCATCGCCTCAATCTGTTCCGGCCTCAGGTTGCCTTGCCGACCCATGCGCGCCTGAAGTGCGCTACCGGGGTCTCCCGGCATCCACCTTGGGATGAAGAAATTGAGAGTGATCGACGCCCAGGCGGCAATCAAATAGAAGACAAGTCTTCTCAGAATGTATGACATGGCGATTCCTGTTCCGCGAGGAGGCGCAGGTGGAGGAGCACCGTTGCCGGCGCCCCTCCTGATTCAAACGACTAGGCCGGTGTGGCAACCGGAGAAGCAGATGGCGATGCCGACGGAGCGTCCATCGGAACATTTCCTTCGCCTTCCGGATTGGCAACTGCCCATCCTTCTGGCTGCTCGCCTGCCGGGTGAACCGTATTGAGAATGATCATGAGCTCAGGGCTCCATGTGGAGAGCACCGAGTATGGATTATCTTCGCCCGGGAATCCCTCGAAGCGCTGCGAGTTGGATTCACCCCACTGCGGCCCCGGGAAGAGCGGTGCGCACGGTGCCAGCTCGGCGAAGAGTGCCTGGCACTGCTTGAAGATCTCTGTCTGCGCATCCGGATCGGCCTCGGCCACAACATCGGCAAGCAGCTGGTCGATCTCATCATTCTTGAAGCGAATCCAGTTCTCACCGGCGCGGTTGTCACCGAGCGGGTAGTAGCTCTGGCTGCTCATGAGTGCGCGGAAGTGGTTGAGCTGGGTCGGTCCCTGGAAGCCCCAACCGATGGACATGATGAAATCGCCGGCGTTCATGCCATCGATCCATGGGGTGTAATCCAATGGAGCGAGGATGGCCTCGACACCGATTTCCTTCAGGTTCTCGCTCATGATTTCGCAGGTCTGAACCCAGTCGCTCCAACCGGAAACCACATTGAGATCGAAGCTGAGCTTGTTGCCATCGGCATCAGTTCGCCAATCGCCGTCCTTTGTGAACCCGGCCTCATCGAGGAGTCGGTTCGCCTCATCGAGATTGAATTCGGTCCAACCGGCTGAAGCAGCAGCCTCATCCTTCTGGCTTTCGAACGCATCCGAGAGGCCGGTGGTATCGGCTGGATGCGTGTAGCCGAACATGGCGATATCGCAGATCTGCTCGCGATCGATGCCCATGCTGATGGCCTTGCGGACATTCGGATCATCGAAAGGTGCCTTCTCCGTGTTCATGTACAGCGCCACTGTGGCACCGACCGGCGGGAAGAAGTAATCGAAGTTATCTGGATCAACCGAGACGAACTGATTCTCGATATCCGCGATGAAGTTCGCGGTCCAGTCGATTTCGCCGTTGAGGGTGGCCAGCAACAGGGCATCGTTGCTTGGGAACGCTGGCATGCGCACGCCAGGAATGTATGGCCGACCTTCCTGCCAGTAGCTCGGGTTGGCAGCCATTTCGTAGACCTGCTCTTCGAAGCGCTCCAGCATGAATGCGCCGGTACCAACTGGTTCTTCGTTAATGAAGGTCACCGGATCATCGACAGAGCTCCAGATGTGCTCCGGAACAATCACCTGACCACCGACTTCGTAGATGCTGAGGGTGCTGACTTCGCCGAAGTTGAAGCGAACGGTGTAGTCATCCACCTTCTCGATGGAATCCACGAACTGCAGGGCGGTGCGGGCACCGTTACCACCGAGGGAATCGTTGCTCTGGAAGAGCTGCCAGGTGAAGACTACATCATCGGCGTTGAAATCTTCGCCATCGTTCCACTTCACGCCTTCGCGCAACTTGAAGGTGAGTACAGAGCTGTCTTCATTGAAGCCCCAGCTTGTGGCCAACCACGGTGTGGCGGTGGCGGTAAGAGTGTTCCAGAGGAAGAGCGGTTCGTAGATACCGAACTGGGTCAGCCAGCGAACCGATCCACCCGCAGGGCCGAGCGGATTGAAGTTCTTCTGATATGTCTGCTGCTGCTCATTGTTGCAGGTGAGGTAGCCCTTCTCCGAGGCGGACTGGGCGGCAGCCAGGTTGGCGCCGAGGGTGGCAGAACCGGTGGCGATGGCAAGGCTGGCCACGCTGGCACTGGCACCGAGAGCAGCAAAGCGCTTGGTAAGATCGCGGCGGCTGATTTTGCCTTGCTCAAATTGTCGGACGATTGGCAGAACCTTGGATGTTTTCACGGTATTTACTCCTTATGGCGAAGATTCGCCTGATTAGAGAAAGAGCTCCGGGAACGACGGCTGAATCACGATAGGGTGGCACCTCCTTGTACTGGGGAATCCGCGAGCTCGTTGCACGATCCGCGCGAGATCATGGTGCAATCCAGTACGATGCGCTCGCCTGGAGGGGCCCGCCCTTCTACTCGATCGATAAGCAGGTTTACGGCACGATTGGCAAGGAGTGGTACATGCTGAACTACCGTGGTGAGGCCAAGGAGGGCGCCTTGTTCGGGATCAAAATCATCAAAGGACGCCAACAGAATCTCTTCTGGAATCGCAAGTCCGATTTCGGTTGAAACACGATGGAGGGCTGGGGCAATCCAGCCATTCACGGCAAAAACCGCATCCGGAAAATCGCCGGCAAGCACTGGGTGACACGCGGATTCGGCATTGGCGATGCTGTGGCCGGTGAAGACGATCTCGGCATCCGGGAAGATCGACCGTAGACCATCGATGCGCCGGCGGGAAGGCACGTGCTCTTCGGTACCGGCAAAGGCAGTCACGTTTCTGGCGCCGTTGCGGCGGAGCAGCTCGCCCACCATGCGGCCACCGGTGAAATTATCGTTATCGACCCAACTGGCTCGGGAAACATCGGATTCAGCGATGAGCACAAAAGGCACTTCACGTTCCAGCAGCCGCGGGGTGAGCATATCTCGATAGCTGTGCTGAAGAACGAGCAAGCCATCGACCCTGCCAGAATCAATGAATTGCGTAATCAGACGATCTCCTGCGCCGGATGCAAAGGTGTCTTCCATGATCAGCATCAGGCTCTGACCTGCATCGCGCGTCGCGGCAAGCGTGGCCTCAATGATGAGTGGATACCAGTTATCGACGTGGTAACGGGAGAAATCCTCTGGAACCACGAGTCCGATGGCGTGAGAGCGGTGCGAAGCAAGCGCCCGGGCAGCGGCATTTGGTCGGTAGCCAACCTCATCGATAGTGGCCTGAACCCGGGCACGCGACTTCGCACTCACGTTGGGATCGTTATTGATCACACGCGAGACAGTGGAGCGGGATACTCCGGCTAACTTGGCGATGTCTTCCAGGTTCATGACAGCCATTTCGATTCATGCGCATTGTGGGAGCGCTCCCAATGTATGCACGAAGAGTAAACAGTTGATTCATAATTGTCAACTGAGCGCTGTATGCAGTATTGCGAAATCATTTCGGTCGATTGCGAATGGAACACATGTGGTGTCAGCTCAACTGGTACACTGCAGGCACTGGAATGCGTTGGTTTGAAAGGCAATATGTGGCAATGAGTGGTCTTTCCAGACATCAACAGGTGATCGCCATCTGGCATGTGTTGGTACTGGCGATGGTTGCCTGGGCATTCTTTGGTTGGGAGAACGGCGGCGACATCCACTGGATCTGGATCCCCATCATTGTGGTACCGGTTATGGCCATCTACGCCACATTCGCAACCATGCAGTCGCAACATCGCGCCATCGCCTACTGGGTGTTGGCAGCGGCATGTATCCCCAATGCCGCGGGCGGAATAACGAGCATCATCGGATGGATGTTCGTGGTTTCGCTGATTCTGCTGATTTGGGCGGCCCGACGAGAAAACCCGGCGGAGGAAATCGTTCAGATGTAAAGGAGGCAGCCACATGCAACCGCTGAATCGAACCAGATCGATCGTGCTGGCAGAGCATGTGATGATCGTTGCCGCCATGCTGGCCATCTATTTCATGACTTTAGGGGTAGACGGCCGCAACCCACTTATCATCTGGCTGTTTATCCTGGTCCCTGTTCTGGTAATTGCACTCTCATTGGCTAGGGTGGACCGTAAAGCTCGCATTCTCGGCTACTGGGCACTCGCTATTCTCATGACGCCGATCGCCGGCCTCGGCATCTTCGGTGGCTGGGGTCTCCTCTACGTCCTCGGCATCCTCTTCCTCATTTGGGGCGCCTGGATGGAAAACGAAGGAGCCAGCTCAGAACGATGAATTCTGCATAATCGCAACGATCAACATTGTGTCTATTCCACTCCTTTGGTACGATGCCCTTACCATACGTTCGCTCTCGTTAGGTGACCGGGTCCAACAATCGGTTACCAGGCTTCTTCAGGACATAAGCACTTTCCCCTGCCCTTCTATTGGGCTGGATTGCTCTAGCGTGGATAACCACGCAACCTGATCAGCCGACGAGACGAAACACACATGGAGGTGCTTCAAGCACAGGGGTAATCAGGCAATACTGCCTGACGTTTTGATTTCTCGAAGGGACAGTTTACAGATGGCAGAAACAACGATTCGGGTAAACGGTGAGGATGTCACCGTGCCGGTGGCAGAAGATTCCACACTGCTTTGGGTGCTTCGCGACGACCTGAAAATGAAGGGCACCAAATACGGTTGCGGTATGGCTGAATGCGGTGCCTGCACCGTACTCATCGATGGCGAGCCGGGTCGCGCCTGCATCACCCCGCTCTCTGCCGTGGTCGGCAAGGAAGTCACCACTATCGAAGGTATCGGCACAGAAGACGCGCTGCATCCGCTGCAGGCCGCGTGGGTGGAGCAGCAGACGCCACAGTGTGGTTACTGCCAGAGTGGCCAGATTCTCTCTGCGTACGCACTGCTGGAGAAGAGCCCGAACCCAACCGATGAAGAAATCGATGAGGCCATGGGTGACAATATCTGCCGTTGCGCAACCTACAGCCGCATTCGTGCCGCAATCCACGCCGCCGCTGGCGAGTAGAAGGGACTATTTCAATGACAGATATCGCCTCCCGAAAGATTACTCGCCGCAGTTTGGTGCAATCCGCCGGTGTGGGTGCCGGACTTTTCGTGTTTTGGCAGAGCCCGGCCATGGGTCAGGATGCAACCCCTGGTGCAACACCAACTCCAGCGCACGGCACCGTGAATACTCGCGGCATCGATTACTCCACAGGCTTTGCCCAGGATTCCATTGAATTGGATGCTTACCTCTCCATTGGCGAGGACGGCACGATCACGCTGGTCACAGGAAAAATGGAGTTTGGTCAGGGAATTAAGACCGGATTCGCCCAACTCGTAGCAGAAGAACTTAGCGTTCCGTTCGAGTCCATCACAGTGAACATGGGAGACACAGCCGAATCCGCACCAATTTACGGTACGTTTGGCTCGCTTTCCATGCGTAACAATGGTCCGTACATCCGTCGTGCCGGTGCCACAATGAATGCATGGTTGCTGGATCTCGCCGCCGAGCATCTCGGTGAGGATGTGTCTGCACTGACCAGTGAGAACGGAACAATCACCGGCGCCACCGGCAGCGTTACCTTCGCCGAACTGGCTGTAGGCAAGCAATCTGGTCGTGAAATTCCAGAGGATGTCCAGCTCAAGGATCCGTCGAAGTACACCGTGGTTGGTCAGCCCATTGATCGCGTGGATGTGCCAGACAAAGTCGTCGGCAAACAAGTTTACGGCGTCGATGTTGAAGTCGATGGCATGGTTTATGGCAAGATCTTGCGTCCGCCGTCCATCGATGCCTTGCTGCTGAGCGTGGATTTCACCGAGGCGCTTGCGGCCAACGGCATCCTGGATTCGGTGCACATTCCGGAGAAGAACTTCGCCGCCATTGTTGGTGAGCGCAAGGACGACGTGGAACGCGCCATTAAGCTGGTAAAGGCCGAATGGCAGGAGTTGGAATCCGACACAACGTGGGAGAACATCCACGATAAGATCAAGGAAACCGCTCACGATCCGGTATCTCTGGATGAGGAAGTCAATAGCAACGATCCGCTTGCAGATCTGGAATCAGCCGGTGTCGGCGAAACCTATACCTACAAGCTCCCTTACCTCGCCCACTCGCCAATCGAACCGAAGGCAGCAGTGGTCAATGTTACCGACGATTCGGTTGAGGTTTGGGTATCCACGCAGGGACCGTTCGATGCTCGCCGCAATGTGGCTATGACGCTCGGACGAGATGAATCCGAGGTAATCGTTCACGGTATGCACCCAGGTGGAGCGTTTGGTTCCAAGGTTATTCCGCAGGCGGAGATTGAGTGCGCATGGATTGCCGATGCCGTGCGCATGCCAGTGAAGCTGATTTGGGATCGCATTGAAGAACTGCAATTTGGACAGTTCCGACCTGCCATGCGCATTGAAGTAACCGCAGGTGTTGACGATGCGGGTGCTATCGTCGGTTGGAATTACGATGCTTACACATGTGGATACTATCCGGAAGATGCGGCCGGGCCGACATCATCGGCCAGTGACTGGAGCGCCAATATCCTGGAGATCTACGATGTAGCATCCAGTAAGACCTCGCTCTTGAATGGCGTTTCGCCGCTGCCGCCGTACTTCTGGCGCGTAAATGGTGCGACATCCAACACGTACGCTCGCGAATCGACCATCGATATCCTCGCTGAACAGGCAGGCCAGAATCCGGTGGAGTTCCGTGAAACCCTGCTTGCCAACAATCCCCGCATGGCTGCCGTAATGAACGCAGCAGTCGATGCCTCGGGTTGGACTCCGGGTGTCGGTTCCACTGGTCAGGGCTTCGGTCTCGCGCTCGGTTTTGACGCCAACACCTATATCGCCGAAGTTGCGAAGGTTGAAGTGGATGCCGAGACCGGCGAGTTCAAGACCGTCGGCATGTGGGCCGCTGTTGATCCAGGGCTCGCGGTGAACCCGGAGGCGATCAAGCGCCAGATCGAAGGCGGCATGTTGATGTCGCTGAGCGCCGCAATCCGTGAAGAAGTGAAGTTCGAAGGCGGCAAGATGTTGAACAACACGATGTCGCAGTACAACCCGATTCGCATGGGTGATACACCGGCAACTGTCGAGGTTGTAGTCATCAGCGATCCGGCCCAGCCGATGGGCGGAATCGGAGAGCCAGGCGTTGCACCGGTGATCGGTGCGGTGGCAAATGCCATCTACGATGCCTGTGGCGCACGCGTATTCCAGGCTCCGTTCATTCCGGAGCGAATTCTGGAAGCACTGGCGTAGTTCGAGAATCCATCCGTAACGAAAAGAATCCCGGTGGGCCAATGCCCACCGGGATTCTTTGATCTTTCGTAAAACCGGATTAATTCTCGTTGAGGTAGTTCATGGCGGCAGCGGCCATTGTGGCCATACCGTTCACGAACCCTTCTTCTTCAACATCGAACTTCGGATGGTGGTGTCCCCACACAATTCCGCGCTCTTCGTTGCGAGTGCCGCAGCGGAAGAAGCAACTGGGAACCTCGAGGCTGAAATAGCTGAAATCCTCGCCGCCGAGTCCGAGCTGGCTCTCGATGACCATATCCTCGCCTACAACTTCGATTGCAGATCGGCGCACAAGCTCGGCCATCTCTTCGTCGTTCTGCAGGCTCGGGTAGCCCTTGATGTAGGTGATTTCGACTTCAGCACCCATGGTGTTCGCTATGCCAGTGATCACTTCCTGCACGCGCTTTTCCATGTGCTCACGGGCTTCGACGGAAATCGTGCGGACCGTACCACGAAGTTCGGCGGTATCCGGAATCACGTTGAATGCTTCACCAGCCAGCACCGCGGTGGTGCTGAGCACAACAGAATCCATCGGATCCGTCTCGCGGGAGACAAGCGTCTGCAGCGCCAGAATCGCCTGCGCCGCGATCACGACCGGATCGACCGCCTTCTGCGGACGGGCGGCGTGGCCACCTCGTCCCTTGATGACGGCCCGGAATCGATCCGATCCGGCAGAGCCGGGGCCGGATTTCCAGCCGATTTGTCCGGCCGGCATATCGGAGGCAACGTGGAGACCGAGCGACGCATCGACCTTTGGATCCTCGAGCGCGCCGTCCTTGATCATGGCCTGAGCACCACCTGGCGGCACTTCCTCCGCCGGCTGGAAGAGCACCTTCACAGTGCCCTTAAACTGATCGCGCTTCTGCATGAGAATACGGCTCACACCCAGCAGCATGGCGGTGTGGGCATCATGTCCGCATGCGTGCATCTTGCCGTCGACCGTGCTCTTGTACTCAGCCTCAACCTCTTCGAGGATCGGCAGTGCATCCATATCGGCCCTGAGCATGATGACCTTGCCATCGCCCTTGGTGCCCTTGATGAGACCGGTTACACCAGTCTTGCCAACGCCCGTCTTGATGTCTTCTACGCCAAGTTGCTGTAAACGCTCGGTAACATACGCCGCGGTCTTCACTTCCTCGAAGGCCAGCTCCGGATTCTCGTGGAAGTGGCGCCGATCAGCGACGACGCCGGGAAGAATCTCATCGAAGTCTTGTTTGAGTGTTGCGGTAGTCATACGTTCTCCTTCTTTGGGCAATTTTATCGTCGCCCTCTCCTAACAAACTTTGCGACAGCTACTTTCGGTTCGATTCCAGCCAGTTCAGTGCCACGCTGGTCATGGCACGGACACCGATGGCGAGGGATTCCTCATCGATATCGAACTTCGGGTGATGATGACCGTAGTTG
>JAFAEA010000299.1 GCA_023424355.1 Chloroflexota bacterium
GCAAAGGTGTACAGCACATCATCGCGTTGCAACTTGGCATCCGGAATGGCGAGGTTCGTTTCATCGAGCAGGTAGCGGATTTCGTCCTCGGTGGCGACGATTTCGTCCAGATCGCCAGAAAAGCGGATATCCGTGGTGCCGATGAGATACATCTGGTTCCACGGAATGATGAAGTACGGGCGCCCATCAGTGCGCGCTTCTATGTAGAGGGCATCCTTCGGAGCACCAGGGAACGGCTCCACCACAATATGGCTGCCTTTGGTACCACCGTTATATCGGGGGAAATCGCCCGCGAGTCCGAGAACCTTATCGATCCATGGACCCGCAACATTGATGACGCTCGCAGAGGTGACCCGATGCTCCTCGCCGTGTCGATCGGTGTAGATCACGGCGTTCACGTCGCCATCTGCGATCTCGAAGTCGGTGACGGTTGCATGCGTTTTCACCGTACCGCCCTGGCGAACGCCATCCACCACGTTCTCGACCACGAGTCGTTCCGGGAACACTGCCTGGCAGTCGTAATACCGACCGGCAGCGCGGAGTCCATTCGGATCCAGACCCGGTTCGGCTTCAAGAGCCTGATCTCGTGTGAGCATTTTGCTACCGGGCACGGATTTGTCGTAGCTGAGCACATCGTACGCAACCATTCCGAGGCCGATCATGAACGGTCCGCGTTTGTGCCCCTTGTACACCGGCAATGTGAGTGGAAGCGGAGTTACCAGGTGCGGAGCTGAGTGCAGGAGTCGTTCCCGCTCTCGCAAGGATTCGCGCACAAGAGGGAACTCGTAGTGTTCCAGATAGCGAAGTCCGCCGTGGATGAGCCGACTGGATGTCGCGGTGGTTGCGCCACCGAGATCGTCCTTCTCCAACAGGAGCGCCTTATATCCACGCAGGCTGGCTTCCCGAAAGATTCCGGCACCATTGATACCCGCACCAATAACTACAACATCGTATTCTGGCTGGGAAGAACTCATAAACCTCTCATCCTTGCAGGATTGTTAACGCACACCGATCCATTTACGTGAATAGTACGGCAAACTTGGCGAGACCGCTCAGTCCAGAGGAGTCGCTTCCGGGCTGGATACCGGCGATGCGGCAGGAGTTGCACTCGGCGTGCCCTCTGGTTCCGGTGTTATTGGTCTACCCTGTCCTCGCCACCAACGATGCGCATTGCGGGTATTGAGGAAGATATCCGCGTTGAAACCTTGAACATCGTCTCGCACCAACACCAGATCATCCGGGAATCCGAACCAGATCCCAAACATATCCTCGTTGGTGAGTCGTTGAATTTCGGTGGCCGCGGCTCGCATGGCATCGGGATCCGTAGCGTTGAACCACTCCTGGATCGCCGTATCGACGCCAGAGTTGTAATATCCACCAGGATTCCATCCACGAACATTGCTGCGAATATCCCATTGCGATCCGTACAGATCGAATTCGTTGAACGCCGGATAATTCACCAGCGAATAGGCAATGAGATCGTATTGACGATCCGATACCCATCGCTGATCGAATACATCGTCAAACAAAGGTTGAACAGTGAGCCGCACGCCAATCGCCGACCAATCTGTTTGCAGTCGATTGAGAAGCGCAAGGAGTTCCGGCCGGTCTGTTTCTCTCACGATCATGTAGAGATCGGTTTTGTTGCCGTACGCGTCCTCGAGCAGACCATCGCCATCGATATCCGCCCAGCCGCCATCGGCGAGCAGTTGGCGTGCGCCTTCCGGGTCGTACTTCGGATTCTGCAGAGAATCGTCGTGGAGCCACGGCTGCGCCATGGTGCCTACGGCATGTTCATTGATGAAGCCGTAAAACATTTCATCGGCATATTTGTCACGATCAACCGCCATTGTCAGTGCCTGCCTCAGCGACTGATCGACCATCATCGTGGAGGTTGCGTTCGCAGGATTGTGGAAATTGATGGCGGCGAAGAGTGCCGTGGCTGAAGGTGCAACGAAGAGATTGCCGGATTCCGACCAAACCTCTTCAAGCTGAGATGCAGTGACTGGTAGCACATCGATATCGCCCTGCTTCCAGGCCAGAAGTCTCGCCGAAATGTCGTCCTGCACCAGCAATGTGAGTTTGTCTGCGTGGGCGGGCGTATCGAAATAATCATCGAATCGCGCGAGGGCCACATTGCCCTCGTCAACCGAATCCAGTTTCCAGGGGCCGGTACCGATCCACGCCGCCGGCGTGAGATCAGCGCGAGAGATTGTCTTCTCGCCTGCCGGGAATTCATCCCACAGCGGTTGGTACTGAGCCGCCTGTAACACTGGCATGCTGGCACCATTGAACACAAATGCGCCATCCGGTGCGGCAAAGGTGAGCTTCAAGGTGGCATCGTCCACCGCTTCGGCAGCATCGATGAGACCAAACAGTCCGGACAATGCCGAATCATAGTCATCGCGATAGATCATGCAGGTCAGCGCAGCATCGTTGGCTGTAAATGCAGACCCATCGTGCCAGGACACATCGGTTCGTAGCTTGAAAGTGAGCTGCAGGCCATCGTCACTCCAGCTCCAACTTTCGGCCAACGCGGGTTCGGCTTCCATTGTTTCGGGATTGATGCTGACAAGGCCATCGAACACAGACATGAGCAGGGTCATATCCTGAACCTGGAGCGCAGGGTTTCCATCCTGGAGTCCGGTGCTCTGGATAAAGAGCTTGAGCTCGCCCCCAGATTTCGGATCGCCGTAGGTCGCACGACCGCGCACCACATTGATCTTGTGATCGGGCACGGGCTGTGGTGTCGGAGTCGGCGGAGGTGGCGGAGTCGCAACCGGCGATGCCACTGGCGACGCCTCGGGCGAAGCAGATGGTGTGGAATTCTGCATGGCCATGGCCAGTGCAAACGGGGAGAGGGCTACAGTAGCGGCTCCGCCGATAACCACGCGACGGCGATTGAAGCGTTCGTCTTGTTTATGAGCTGTCTTAGTCATGGCATCCCGGGAGTGTCAGCATCGGCACCCGAGTGTATATCGGGTTCTGCTTATTGTACGATTCTTGCCCACGTCTGGACTTACGATCAGAAAATCAAAAGAATTCCACTGTAGAGGAACCAGATTGCGAACCCCAACAGCGCTATGGCGCTGATACCAGTGATCCAGCGCATTCCGGTTCCGGTAACGAATCTGCGAGAGAACTGCGCCACCACAGAGATGCTGGTCACCCAGGTCAGGATTCCGAGCATGACACCGACCACGAGAATCGGTCCGCTTCCCTCGCCGAATCGACTCACGGCATCTGCCGCCAACCCTGCGCCAACAGTGAGCCAGTAGACGATGCCGAACGGATTGAACGCCGCCAGCATGAATCCGGCCAGATACGTGCGGCTGCGCGGCACAACGATGGCTTCAGTTTCGCCATCGGCGCCAGAAAATGCCGTGCGGAGGCTGTTATACCCAAGCCACGCCATCATCGCGGCTCCGGCGAGAAAGAGCACCACACGCAGATTCTCGTTCTCCGCGAATCTGGAGAAGCCGGTCACGATCGCCATCGCGTAAATCGTGTCTGCCGTGAGTGCCCCCAAACCCATCAACCAGCCGTGGAGAAAACCATCCCGGATACCGCGGCGCACAATTTCAATATTGATCGGGCCTATTGGTGCCGCCAGAATTACACCAACCGTGGCACCGTAAACAATGAGTTGTGCAATTTCTACCGGTGACATGTACGCTCCATTCCCTCACTCACACAATCTCACCAGTTTACGTCTGCATTCATCGAATAATCATGGCAAACTTGTCGAACTGCACCTCGAATGGAGCCACATTCTCGTGACACTGAGGAAATAACATGACCGACCAGCGCGAACCCGATCATCCCGATCAGCCAACAGATATCCACGATCAGATTGATGACTTGCTTCCGGTTCCCGATGACGACGATGCGAGTGCTCAGCCAGAAACCGTCGATAGCCCTCTGGATGAAGTGATCCCGGCACCTACTTCTCGAGAAGAAGCTCCCGATGACTCCTCCACCCGGGAAGAACTTGAGGTGGACACATCTGCTGATGGTTTGGATGACATCATCGTGGTGAACCCGGCCGAACAGGATAATTCAGAAAGCGAAACCTTTCAGCCAATAGTCTCCGGTTCGGACCGTTCGATTGAACCCGATGCGGAGAGTCATGCGGAGACTGAGATCGGCGACGGCGATAAGGACACAGATCCGATCGAAACCGGTCAGGATATATCCACCTGCGCAGTGTGTGGTCACTCGCTTGCACAGGAGCGTTTCTGTCCGAATTGCGGCACCGAGCAGGCAGCAACTTCTGCATGGGTGGCGCGGTTGAATCCATTCTTTGCCTGGAGCCGCCCACTCGCTGTGCGCGTGACACTCACTGTGGCTGCGATGCTCGCGCTAATTGCACTGCTCTCTGATTCCGGAACCGCTGCTTTGGTGATTTCCGCATCTGTGGTACCAGTGGTATTGCTCATCAGCCTCGCGATACGAATCGAGGGATGGGCACACGTCAGCAGAGTGCAATCCGCCATGATGCTGCTGGTCGGACTGGCTGCAGGAACGCCGATCGCCTGGATTGCGACGCGAATCGTGAAGCGATCCTGGATCGACGGCGGAGTGCTGCAGTTCGGCGCAACTTCGTTTGGCGGCGTGGCGGCGGGTATATCCGGAGCTGCACCATTCCTGGTTTGGCTGGTTGTTGGCCTGCTTCTTCCATTGATATTGCTTCTGGTGATTGGCGGCGTGCCGGCCGGGTTGCGTATGGCGCTCTCGATGAACCCACGGGAGAGTGCCGGCATGATGCTTTCGGCGGGGGTCGCTGCCGGATACCTCATCGGATCGGCCGCAGTGTTCTATCAGCCGTTGGGATCCGAGATTCCACCCATCATGTCGACTTCCCAGTGGACGCTCACCATCGTTGGCATTGCTGTGTTCCGACCACTCATCTGGGTCGCATCCGGTGCGATGCTGGGTGCCGTGGTTTGGCGATACCTGGCTACAGCTTCCCTCCCGGGCGTGGCGGTTCCCGGAGCGATCGCGGCGGGTATCCCACTGCTATACACCTTGTTTAGCCTCGCATCGGCACCTGCCGGACTCTGGACAGCAACGTTGTTGAGCGTCGTCTTCGCCGTTGCATCCATGTTCATGTTGGGTCGATTCATCGAAACAGCGCGCAAGAACGATCTCAAGGCAAACAATAACCCACCAACCATCGATTAAGCGGACAGAGCGCTCGTACCTTTCGGTCCGAACGCCCTGTTTTACTTCCGCTCTGAATCTACGATCTTTGGGTCACCGCCTTGGGAAAGGTGGTGTTTCATGCCGCTCCATTGCTGGATCGGAACCCCGTCCTTTGGATTCGGCATCGCGCCGAACTGTTGTCACCCGCCGACGTTTGTGGAAACTTCGCGCCCCATTCGATGACAACTGATTGCCTACTGAAGCTAGCAGCCAACCGGGTTCATGAAACTCTTCCGAACGGTCTACGATCTCTCGAGAGTTCGGTCAACCGCAATGTCCGGCAAATACATGTTGATTTCAGGATCCCTGAAGACATGAATCACCGAACGACGAGCCGAGGATTCACAGCAAACAAACAGTATGGTCCAGCGGAGCGAATGTCAAGAGAAGCTCAATCGCGACAACCTGTTACGCAGTGGCGTCGAGATGGTGAATCTCGGCCACTTCTGGCACCTCAATTTCCGTTTCGGCAAGCAGGGTGCTCAGCGCATGTACTCTCTGCACAATTCGAGCCAGCTCGTTTGGAGTAACGGTTTGCATGCCGTCACTCAGCGCGTTGTCCGGATCCGGATGAACTTCAATCGCCAGACCGTCGGCGCCGGCAGCAATTCCTGCGAGCGACATGCGATGCACCAACTCGCGTCGACCGGTTCCGTGGCTTGGATCCACGATGATCGGCAGGTGAGATACTGCGCGCACTCCTGGCACGACGTTGAGATCGAGGTTGAAACGGAAGGCAGGATCGGCTGTGCGAATACCGCGCTCGCACAGCACCACATTGGGGTTGCCATGGGCCATGATGTATTCCGCGCTCATGAGGAATTCTTCCAGCGTGGCGCTGAATCCGCGCTTGAGAAGCACCGGCTTGCTGCTGCGGCCACAGGCCTTCAGCAAGGGGAAGTTGGCCATGTTGCGGGAACCAATCTGCAGCATATCGGCAAAGCTGGACACGAGCTCTACCTGATCTGGCTCCATCACCTCGGTCACCACCGGCAGGCCGGTGGCTTCGCGGGCATCGGCCAACATCTGGAGTCCCAGCTCACCATGTCCCTGGAACGAATATGGTGAGGTTCTCGGTTTAAAGGCACCGCCCCGAAGCATGGTGGCACCTGCGGCTTTGGCCATTTTGGCCTGTTCGATGATGGCTTCACGACCTTCAACCGAGCACGGGCCCGCCATGATCACGGGATCGCCGCCACCGATGACAACATTGCCAACCTGGACCGTGCTCTTGTCGCGGGCATCGAGGCTGGCCATGGCGAACGGCATGTGCTTCTCCACAACGCGCACTACGCCTGGCAACTCGTCTACCGAATCGATGAGTGATCCACCAATCGAAAGCACGTGGCCGCCCCGACCACTATCCATGGCGGCTGCGAGCAAATTTTGCTCTGCTGCCATGTGAAGAATCTGTTGTCTGGTTTGGTCTGATCCTGCTCCGAGTTCGATCAACATTTTGTGTGTCCTTCCATTGCCGTGTTCCAGCCGGCGACTGATCTCAAGACTTTCGGGGAAACAAAAAACCGAGACATTTGTCTCGGTTCCCCCTGCAAACTGTGCTTTCCCTTGGCCTGGCCCTCGTTGTCGATAGACTCCTATCAGCACGAAGGCCCCGCCAGCACAGCTGGGGGGTTCGTAAACCAATAGAAATACCAGGCGTTCGCCGATGCCGAAGGCATCGAGGCCGGTTTCAACTCTTCGAGTGGTGTGGCAAGTTCAGCACCGTTCATGCTGGGAGAGTAGCCCAGAGGTGCATGAACTGTCAACACCTCTATCCAATATTCACAGAAAATTGACAATTTGCCGCATCACATCAGGGGGAGATCCCTTACCAGCCCCATCCCCCACGCTCTCCAATTAGCGTTTAGAATCAGGGTCGAATCAGCTTTCGCTGCCGGAACTACCAGCGGCCAATACCTTCTGGAAGAAAGTGAGACCACGTTGGCAAAAGTCACATTCATTGGAGCAGGAAGCACGGTATTCTCTCGAAATCTGTTGCGAGATATCTTCACCTTTCCCGAACTTCACGATATCACCGTGCATCTCATGGATATCGATGCAGAGCGACTGCGCGATTCCGAGATCGTGGCCAATCGCGTGGCGAATGAAGCCAATGCGAACCCGACTATTCTCGCCACCACGGATCGCCGGGAAGCAATTGTCGGTGCCGACTATGTAATCAATATGATTCAGGTGGGTGGGTACGAGCCGAGTACCGTCATTGATTTCGAGATCCCGAAGAAGTACGGATTGCGCCAAACCATCGGCGATACGCTTGGTATCGGCGGCATCATGCGCGGTCTTCGCACCATCCCCAAGCTCCTGGAAATCACCAGAGATATGGAGGAACTGGCGCCGAACGCGCTCCTGCTCAACTACTCCAACCCGATGGCGATGTTGTGTATGGCCGTCAACCGCGCCAGCACGGTGAAGAACGTTGGTTTGTGCCACAGTGTGTTTGGTACCGCGAACGAACTCGCACGCATCCTGGACGTTCCTACGCAGGAAATCGACTACCTCTGCGCCGGAATCAACCACATGGCGTTCTATCTCAAGTTTGAGCGCAACGGCGAGGATTTGTATCCGCAGTTGAAGGCCATCGCCGAGGCCGATGAGATGCCCGGCTACGAGCGCACCCGATTCGAACTCCTGAAGCAGTTCGGCTACTTCGTAACCGAAAGTTCCGAGCACTTCGCGGAGTACAATCCGTGGTTCATCAAGGAAGGTCGAGAGGATCTGATTGAGTACTACAACGTGCCGCTGGATGAATATCCGGCTCGCTGTGTCGATCAGATCGCGGATTGGACCGAGATGCGCAAGGCGCTAATGAGCGACGATCCAGGCGCTATGGATGCCTACCACGGCGCCAACAAGGGCAAGATCAGGGGATCACTTCGCCGCCGACTTGACCTGTTGAGCAAGACCAAGCCAGAACAGGCAGCCCAGATCGAAGAGCGGGTTCTGAACGAGCGCTCCCAGAAAAGTGGCGTGAGTCACTCTGGTGAGTACGGAACGCTCATCATCCACAGTATGGAAACGGGCCTACCTCGCGTAGTGTATGGCAATGTCGGCAATAACGGCATCATCAGTAGTCTGCCCGATCATGCTGCGGTAGAGGTTCCATGCCTGATCGACAGGCAAGGTGTGCAGCCCACGCAAATCGGCAGCCTTCCGCCACAATTGGCCGCGTTGATGCAGACCAATATCAATGTGCAGCATCTCACCGTAGAGGCGGCGCTGACGGGCAAAAAGGAGCACGTCTACCATGCTGCCATGCTCGATCCACACACGGCGGCCGAGCTGGATCTGCGCCAGATTCGCAGCCTGGTCGACGATCTCCTGGAAGCGCACGGCGATATGATGCCCAGCTACGTGTAGGCATCATCGGCAACAACAAGAAAGTGGCCAGTTCGGATTGAACTGGCCACTTTTCATTTTCAATTCGTTTGCAAACTACCCTGGAATCATGAGCGGCATGCCGGTGAGAGTGTCTTCCAGAATGCTGGCCTGAATGCCGTAGACATCCTTCATGACGCCACCATCAATCACTTCCGTCGGCGATCCGGTAGCGATGATCTTGCCGGATTTCATGGCAATGATGTGATCGGCGTAGCGGGCAGCCATGTTGAGATCGTGGAGCACCATCACAATGGTTTTGCCATGATCTCGATTGAGCTTCCATACGATATCGAGGAGGTCGATCTGGGCAGAGATATCGAGGAATGTCGTCGGCTCATCGAGCAAAA
>JAFAEA010000308.1 GCA_023424355.1 Chloroflexota bacterium
CGAAACCGTACACGTAATAGGTACCGATGGCAGTGGCATAGAAGCCATCGTCTGTGGCTTCCCATCCGAGGGACGCCCAGAACGAGGCAATCGATTCATTGCCGATCATCAACTGCACCAACCCGGAAGTGCGATCAACATCGATCCAGTGCTCGCCTTCGTTGACCACCGGTGCCGGTTCCGATACAGCATCCTCGGTAACGGGAGCTTCCTCACCACCTCCGCCGATGTCTCCGGCAGGAGCGGCATAACCATCCATTGAGAGGTACTCGGCCCAGATCCAGCCATCTGTGCCGTAGTAGCGAACTTCGTACATCCCCTCGTACGGACCGAAGAGAATATCTACCGGTGCGCCCTCATCCATATAAAGAATGGCCGAAAGATCGGTTGGATGAACAAAGAGCTCCGCGCCCTGAACCGCAACATACCCGATGGATCCGCTGGCAGATGCCTTGTTGGCAGAAAATGCGCCGATTCCGGCCGCGAGCCCGAGTGACGCCGCCGTGATGGACGACATGAAATTTCGACGACTGGTCACAGAATTCCGTGGCGCAGCCAACGCCGAGGTGTGCTTGAACATGATGAGTGTCCCCCCGGGAATGGACAGCCCCCACTCCCTCCCTAACGTGCGATGAGCCTGGCGAGGCCAGCCCATGCATGTACGTACTGTACGTACACTCTGTGCCAAAGCATATACAATCAAGTCAAGGCGCGCAAGGGGCAATTCTCTAAAGCGAGGAATCGGTGTCTTGAAGTCATGCAAGGCGGAATCGGCGATCTGCCTCATTCTGTGACAAGAAGTCACAGAATTGCCAATAACCAGGATGCACACTTGTGCATTGGCGAATGGATCAACTTGGTTCTATACTGTGTACACACGCCTCTACTGCCGGTTGGCTCAGCCATCCGGTTTTCGCTTATGAGGCAACTTCTACGGACCAAATATGTTCACGCCCCGTTTTCGGCGGGGTTTTTGTACATCCGGGGTCGGGCTCATCTAGTCTCGTATCTTTGTCGATGCGGAAAGGAACGCAAAATGGCGCACGAACGCCTGGAAATTACCCGAGAGGGAATGGACAAGCTGACCGAAGAGCTACGCGTGCTCCAGGAAGAACGGCTCAAGGAACTCTCCCAGCGCATTGCCAATGCCAGCGAGGAAGGCGATGTATCCGACAACAGCGAGTTTGAGGATCTTAAGGAAGAGTACTACTACGTTGAAGAGCGAATTCGCGAAGTAAAGGGAATTCTCTCTCGCGCAGACCTTCTTGAAGAAGGTTCTGCCGATGGAACCATTGGCCTCGGAAGCCGCATCACGGTGAAGGCCGATGACGATGACGAGACCGATACCTGGCTGCTGGTGAACGAAGAAGAGGCATCAGCAATTGATGGCCGCATCTCCGATGAATCGCCAGTCGGTATTGCACTGATGGGTAAACGCGAGGGCGACTCCATCACAATCCCGACCCCGGATGGCGAGCTCACGTACACCATCATCGGCGTCAAATAACCATCGGAATCTGTTACAGTCGATACGCGGCGGGATTCCTTCCCGCTGCGTTTCGTGTTTTCGAAATCCACCCACAAATCTCGGAGTACCTGCATGGAACTTTCGGACCTGCAACAAATACGTCGGCAAAAGGTCGACGATCTGCGCGAACTCGGTATGGAGCCCTATCCTACTCGCGCTCACCGCACACACACCACGGCCGATGCCGAGGCGCTTTTCGCTGCCGAAGAGCAAGCGGAGGCGCTGGATAGTACCGATCACTCAACGGAAACAGTCCATCTGGTTGGTCGAATCGTAAGCTACCGCCATATGGGCAAGACCGTGTTCGCCCATATTCGCGATGGTGCCGGCAGCCTGCAGCTCTACATCCGCAAGGACAATGTTGGCGACGATGTTTACCAGCAGGTATTGAAGCTCTATGACATTGGCGATTTCGTCGGTGCCCAGGGCGAACTCTTTCGCACGCGAATGGGCGAAGTGTCGCTGCGAGTCACGTCAATCACCATGCTGAGCAAGGCGCTCAACGCTCCGCCGGAGAAGTGGCACGGTCTCACCGATGTCGAAACCCGCTATCGTCAGCGCTATGCAGATCTGATTGCAAATGAGGAAACTCGCCGCACCTTTGCCATGCGGTCAAAGATTGTGTCGGCAATTCGCCGCTTCATGGATTCGAATGGATTCATGGAAGTAGAGACTCCCATTCTGCAGCCGCTGTATGGTGGCGCCGCGGCCCGGCCATTCACCACACATCACAACACGCTTGATCAGACATTCTACCTGCGCATCGCGGATGAGCTCTATCTCAAGCGATTGCTGGTTGGCGGGTTCGAGAAGGTTTACGAAATCGCCAAGGACTTCCGCAACGAGGGCATGGATCGTAATCACTCGCCAGAATTCACGATGATGGAGTGGTACGAAGCGTATTCCGATTACGAAAAGCAGATGGAATACGTGGAGCAGCTCATCCATCACGTCGTGGAAGAAGTGTTCGGTGGCTCAACCTTCGAGTTCCAGGGTCACACCATCGATGTCACCACACCGTGGCCGCGCCAAACCCTGCGAGAAGCGATTCTCGAGAAGAGCGGCATCGATTACACCGAGTATCCGGAAGCCGAGGATCTCATCGCGGTCGCGCGCGAGAAAGGCGCCAAGATCGAGTCTGGCACCGTTTGGCCACGAGTGGTTGACGAACTGCTGAAGCAATTTGTGCGTCCTTTCCTGATTCAGCCGCAGTTCCTCATTGATTACCCGGTGGAACTGAGTCCGCTGGCGAAGAAGAAGCCAGACGATCCCACTCACGTGGAGCGATTCCAGCCGTACATCGGTGGTGGCGAGATCGGCAACAGCTTCACCGAACTCAACGACCCGATGGATCAGCTTGAGCGTTTCCTTGAACAGAAGAAGGATATGGACGCGGGCGACGAAGAAGCCATGCCGATCGATGTCGATTTCATCAACGCGCTCATGTACGGAATGCCGCCGACCGGTGGTGTCGGCATCGGTATTGATCGCCTGACGATGTTGCTTACCGACCAGCCGACTGTGCGAGACGTGATTCTCTTCCCGGCCATGCGCAACCTGCCTTCGACTGAGAACGGCATTGCTGAAGACGAAAAGCCGACCGAACAGTAGGCAATCGCACCGGTTTCGCGATATGCTGAAATCGAATGCGTGTGATGGTGAGGAGATCGTATGTCATTGAAGAATAAGGTGGAGAACGAAAGCGGAATCTACGGCCTTGGGTTCAATCTCTGGTCGTTCCTGGGCATCGCCTTCCCGGTCGCCTTTACGGTGCTGGTTGGTGGATTGCTGGTACTGCTCTTCGTGGTCTAATCCCACCAAAACGCCCGTCTGTTGAGTGATCAACAGGCGGGCGTTTTCCGTTTTCGGTAGTTCTCGTGAAATTATCCGAGAACTTCGAGCAGTACGAATTGGGTCACCTGTGTATCGACATTGAAGTTGTTATCGCTGGCAACCACCAGAGCGCGATTTCCGTTCGGCAGGTTCGGACCAAATGTGATTGCTTCGAGATTATCGACCGGATCGAGCCCAGCCTCATTGAAATCAATTACCAGGCGTCGCTCGGCAGGAACAAACTTGGCATCCTGCAGCGATTCGATACCGCTGATGTCCGTAGCGACGGAGAGATCGAGATCCCACAGGCGCACGAAGTTGCGGTACACACCGGCATCATCGGCAACTGTCGCGCGACTGATGGCGAGCATGCGATCGTCTTCCAGCGCGAGGATTTCCGTATAACCGCTGGTAACGAAAGGGGCATCATCTGGCGCATCGATCATATCGAGCTCCAGCGCAACCTGGCGGAGCACATTGCCATCGCGATCCAGATTGATGAGGCGCACGAACGAGCTGTTCTTGTTGGAGCTGATCGGGCCATCCTGATACAGAGCGCCCTCCATCCCGAGCCAGACACTCTCACCATCGGCGGAGAAACTGAAACCTTCGAACACCAGGTTTTCACGCGGTCCGGATTCCATCACGAAGGGGGCACTCATCGGAATCATGCTACTCATGGACCCATCCGGGTTGGCGATACCGACGAACGGATCAATATCCAGCTCGTAGCTTCCTTCACTGGTCCACCAAAGCAAATCGTTGTTCGGATCCTTGCGAATCGATTCCGGATCCGGCACATTGCCACCCACTTCGCCGTTCGGGAACGGGGTGCCATCCTCCTGCAGCAGGGTGACGACCTCGTTCAGGTTAACTTCGGTGAAGCCGGTGTCATCGTATGAAACAGTGCCGGTGTAGAAACGGGCCGGTTGGTAATCGGAGCGATCATCGAAGAGGAAATACCAGACGCCGGCTGCGGCATCGAAGTCAAGACCGGAGATGCCACCAACAAGCGTGTCGCCAACCATGAGATCGTTCGGAATGGTGATCGTATCGATCATGCTAACGCGCAGCCCACCTGAAACCGGGGTGGCGAGAGGGGTCGCACCAGGAGTTGATCCCGGCGTGGCGACCTGAGCGCGCACGGCTGGCGCTGCGAGCGCGGTCAACGAAGCGGCGGAAATGGCGAATGGTCGTCGGGTTGAGCGAATCATGGAATCCCTCCTCTGAATTGCACAAGGCGTGAATGCGTTTTGCATCCACGCCTCAGCGTGCTTCCGATTTGATTGTTCATGATTAACACGTCGCTAGCATGACGCTAACAAACTGTGGACGAGCTAGTCCGGATCCGTATCCACCACTGCAGTGGCAGCATACTCGACCAGATCTGCAGGTAGATACTCGGAGGCTTCACGCAACTTCACCACCAATGAGCGATCAGTGGTGGTAGCGCGGAATACTGTCGAAATCGTGACATCGTGCGGTGGCCGATGAACAACTTCAATCGTATCGCCTGCCTGAATGGTGCCGGGCTCGATCACCTTGAAGTAGGTGCCTGGTCTGGCATCATGGGTGAATTCCTTGATCCACTTCGGCTCGGAAATCACACCCCGAAACGTTCGGCACGGGATGCGGGGACCGGTAACCTCCAGCAAGCACGTGCCGATGCGCCACTGTTCGCCGATCACAGCTTCATTCACATCAATACCGATGGTGGTGAGATTCTCCCCGAATGCACCATTCACGAAATCGCGATTCTTGATCTCCTCCCAACGATCGAGATCCTCGCGCTGGAAGGCGTATACCGCCTGATCATCTCCACCATGGTGGCGTGGATCGCCGATCGAATCTCCAGCGAGTCCGCTAACGCCCTTTGCGACTCCTGGCGCTGAAATTTCCACAGGTCCGTCAATCGAACGCTTGAAGATGCCGGTGATCCCTGTTTTGCTCTTGTCGGTTTCAACCAACCTTCCGACATTGACGGAAAGAACTTTGGCGTCGGTCATCAATGCCCCTCATCCAGCGTTACGATTCGGTTCTCGGCAGCCGAGACTTCGGCGGCAGCGGCGAGTCGTGTGAGCGCGATGGCTTCATCCACATTGGCGGAATCGGTTCCGTTCTCCTGAATGGTCTTCACCCAGCGATCAAATGGCGTCAGGTTATCAGCCGGGATCTCGATTGAGCTCCACTCACTATCGCCGCGGAGCTTGATGCGCACTCCATTATCGAAATCGAACAGGAGCGATCCATTGCTGCCGTGGATTTCGATCCACATCCCGATGGCACCACCAAGGAACGATGCCTCGGCCACACCCGTGAGCTTGCCGGGATAGTTCAACACCACCAAAGCCTGATCTTCCACATCGTGACCGCTGGTACTGAGATAGTTGGCGGAAACGGATTCCGGAAGTCCGGCGAAATGATGCACGAGATAGTACGGATGAGCACCGAAATCGATCATCGCGCCGCCCATGGCTTCGTTACGATCGAAGAAGGTTTCCGGCAACCATTGCGGCTTCCCTTCACGTTTGATCGCGCCATCGTGGGAGACGCGCACGCGCACATACGAGATCTCGCCGAGCTTTCCTTCGGCGAGCACATCGTCAAT
>JAFAEA010000369.1 GCA_023424355.1 Chloroflexota bacterium
ATCCACCTGAGCGGTGGCATTCTCGAGTTCGCCGGTGTAGTCAAATGGTTGTCGGTCAGTTGCAGCCGGTGCAGTGGTCGATCCATCTGCTGAGGTGCCGGAACGTGCGGCGTAATCCTCTGGAGACATCAGCGACTGTCCGTTGACCCAGCCGGTTGTTCCGCCGACATCAACGGGCCAGTATCGAGTCTGGCCATCATCGGCGTAGACCGAATCGGTGGTATCGATGCGCAGGAGCACATTGGTGCCCTCTGGCAAGGTATCAACCACTTCGGCATCGGCAGCAGGCTCAGCCAACAGAGGCGCCTCAGTTGCTGGTGCAACTACAACGGCCTCGATATTGGTCAGCCCACCGGCAGGATCAACATCAAATGCTTCTTCCTGGGTCAACGCAGGCTGATCGGCCGAAGGGGTGGAAACACCGCCATCGGCGAACACAATGCCAACTGAAGGCAATATGGAAGCCAGAGCAAGCGAACCGGCGAGCACGAATGTGCGAGCGCCCGTTGCGAGAGAGTGAAATTTTCGAGCGGTGGTCACTCCGCCATCCCTCCTGATAGATTCAGCCGACCCCAAGACCAGCTGATCGTCGTCGATTGGTACAGTTCCGGTAAAGGACATCCCTCAACCGACGACTGTTTCGTTACTGGTCCCACAGGGCAGCCACCCCAGGTTCCCCTCGCTGAGTTGCCACCCACACGCATGTACGGTCAGTGCTATCAACTCACTGTGGTGAAGGTACCAGAATCCGCCAGTGATGATCAATATGTACGTACGCTTTGTTCGTGCAAAACATACACAGGAATCGAAATCCGCATACGTTCATGCTGATACCAGCCAATGATACCAGCGAACGTACAGATACGAAAACTCATAACGCGCTAGAATCTGAAGTCAGCATCTTCGGGAGCTAAATGAAACGGTCATTGAGACTGGGCTTTGAGCACCTTAAGGAAAGAATGGCGCGGGACGAATCCATAGCAGATGGCCGGCAGGTTCCGTATTGAATCGCGCCCGATGGAATGAGGAGACATCGAAAACCCGCTTTCGTGCAGAGTTCCTAACATTTCCGCTATACTTGGCGGCTGATGACATGGCCGATCATGCGGTCATTTTGCTGTGCACACCCGGGGTACCCGGGAACATGGCGATGCAGGAAACGGTGCACCCGTTTTCCCCAGGTCATCGGGGCAACCGCAGGCTACTGGTTAGTTCGTCTCAACCATGTCGCTTCCGATTTCTGTATCGCACCATTATTAGGAAGGGACGCGCACGCGTGAAACTCACCACCGAACGTAAGCCGGGAAGCATTGTTGAGCTGAACATCACTGCCGATGATGCCGAATTCCAGGAAGCTATTGATAAGGCCATCACCACCCAGGCCCGGAATGTCCAGATCCCTGGCTTCCGCAAGGGCAAGGCTCCGCGCTCCATGGTTGAGCGCTTCTATGGTGGTCGCGAAGTCTTCGCTCAGGATGCCGCCGAAAAGCTGATGGACCAGCTCTACCAGCAGGCGCTGAAGGATGAAGACATCAGCCCGGTCGGCGATCCAGAGCTCACCAGCATGGAAATCGATCCAACCCTCACCTTCGTGGTAGATGTGCCGGTGTACCCGGAAATCGAACTCGGTAACTACAACGATGTTCGTGTGGATCCGATCGATGCCGCCGTCACCGATGAGGATGTTGAGGAAGTCATCACCCGCTTGCTGAAGCAGCAGGCCGAGTGGACCGATGCCGAGGGCCGCAAGCCAACCGAAGGCGACCAGGTCACCATCGATTACACCGTGTTCGAGGGCGACAAGGAGTTCCAGGAACCGGTCACCGATGCCGAGTGGGTTCTGGGTGAAACCAACCTGCTGGAGCAGTTGCGTGAGCGCATCGAGGATCTCGAGCCGGGCCAGACCGATGAGTTCGAAGTCTTCTTCGAAGAGGATGACGAAACCGCCGATCCCCAGATTCGCGGCAAGCAGCTCAAGTACACCGTCACACTCAAGGGTGTGAAGGAGCGCAATCTGCCGGAAATGACCGATGAGCTCGCCAAGGAGATCGCCGGTGCTGAATCCGTCGACGACCTGCGCCAGCAAATCTACGACGATATTCACCAGGGCAAGACCGGTGATGGTCGCACCAACGTGATCAATCAGATTGTGGAGAAGGTTGCCGAAACCACCACCATCGATATCCCGGCCGTGATGGTAGACGAAGAAGTTGAGCACCAGCTCAGCCACCGCAAGGAAGATCTCCAGCGCCAGGGCATCAGCTGGGATCAGATGCTGATGTTCAGCGGCCAGAGCGAAGATGCCATGAAGGAAGAACTCCGCCCAGAGGCCGAGCGACGCCTTCGCAACACCATGATCCTCCAGGAAATCGCCCGGGTCGAGAATATCGAAGTCAGCGATGAGGATATCGAGAACGAAATCACCAAGATGGTTGGTGGCGATCTCAATCCGGATCCTGAGGATACCGAGGCTGTTGAGCGCGCCCGCCGCATGCGCGAGGTGTACAACGGTGATTACTTCCGCAATGTGATGAAGAACGATCTCTTCGAGCGCCAGCTCACCGATCGCATCATCGATATCGCCACCGAGGGCAAGGGTGCAGTCTCCAACGGCTGGGCACCAGCCGAGGCCGGTGAGGAAACCGAAAAGAAGAAGCCAGCCAAGAAGGCGAAGAAGTCCGATAGTGCCAAGGCTGACGATGCCAAGGCCGATTCCGACAAGGAAACCTCCAGCCGCAGCACCAAGCTGCCGAAAGATGGCGAAGGTACCGAGTGGGTTGCCGGCGACGGCACCGACAACGTGCCGGATGGCTTCCCGCTGAAGGGCAATGCCAGCAGCAAGATCTATCATCCGGAGGAATCGCCGAACTACAGCACCACCATCGCGGAAATCTACTTCGCTGATGGCGCTGTTGCCGAAGCGCACGGTTACCGCCTGCCGAAGACCCTCGAGAAGGCCGCCAAGGAAGCCGGTGATTCGGTTGCCGACGCCGCTGCCAAGCTCAAGGGCGACGACGAGTAGATTTGGCCAGTTGAACGCGGGCGGAGCATGCTCCGCCCGCGTTCCTGCTTAATGAGATGACTGAATTACTCCCCCACTACCAATGGCTCGCCAGTTCCGAAGGAGCTTCTGTTCTCTCCTCCGCTCAGAAGATGAGAGACGGCGGATTCGCCGATCTCAAAATCGGTGAGGTGCTTCGTCGTGATCTGGAAGCCGACATGGCGGCACTGGTGCTCACACAGATCGATCTCCGTGCCCGAGCCGCGGAGAAGTTCTCGCGAGCAGGCGAGATGCTCTTCACCCGCGCCGGTCTTGAGCAATCCACCAGCGAGGCGATTGCCACCTACCGGGCAGAACGATTTCGGGGAGCGAACCGGATCGTGGAATTGTGCTGCGGAATCGGTGGCGATCTCATCGCTCTGGCCGGGCTTGGAGTACCGTTGGTGGCAGTCGATCTCGATCCAGTGCATTTGTTCCTGGCCGAGCACAATGCAAGAGTGTTTCATCCGAATGTTGACCTCACCACGTTGCTGATGGATGTGCGTGAGGTCGAAATTTTGCCGAGCGATAGCGTGTTCATCGATCCAGCCCGGCGGCAGGAATCGGGCAGGCGCACCAGCTACGTGAGCGAGCCGCCAGTGGAATGGTCCATTGACCTGGCAGATGTCGCGGCCGGGGTCGCGATCAAGACTGCGCCAGGTATCCCCAACGATTACCTTCCTGAAGGTTGGGAGATGGAACACGTCGCGCTGAAGGGTGATCTCAAGGAAGCCGTTTTGTGGAGCCCGTCTCTGGCCGGAGACTTCGCAGGCCACGAGTATGGATGGCCACATCGGGCCACGGTGATTGTTAATCACGGGGCGCACTCATTCCATGGTGGGCACATGGATGTAATCAGGACGGTAGTTCCGGAGCCTGGCCAGTGGTTGCACGATGTGAATCCTGCGGTCACCAATT
>JAFAEA010000028.1 GCA_023424355.1 Chloroflexota bacterium
ACCACAAACCCGAGCACGAGCCTGTTGCGCAGTGGCACGCGAATAAGCTGGCCGATTACGGGCATTTCCTCACTGTTCGCCTTTGTTGCGTACGTGAGAATGCCCTTGTCGAGATGCGCGGGAGCGCCCTCGACAGCTATCTGGATGTATGGGGCGTGAAAGCCAGCGGGCGTGGTCGTTTCCATGCCCTCATTGTAGCTATCCAGTGTTGCGAAGTCCGCCGGCAATGCCATTGACGGAGAGATGCAGAGTCTCGACGAGATCGGCATCATCGCCGGTTTCTCGCCAGCGTCGCAACAGTTCCACCTGAATCAGCGACAGCGGATCGACGTATGGATTGCGGCGTTCGATGGTCTTCTGCAACCGCGGATCGCGATCGTGCAATCGATCTTCGCCTGTAACGGTGAGGAGCATCTGCACGGTGAGTTCGTACTCCTCGCGAATCTGATGCCAGATGCGATCGCGAATCGCCTCGTTCTCCACCAACTGCACGTACCGCTCGGCAATGCTCATATCCGCCTTGGCAATAGCCATTTCCGCATTACTGAGCGTAGAGTGCATAAACGGCTTGTGTTGCCAAACTTGTTGTAGCGCATCGACTCCGTATTCATCGATCGAATCTTGCAAGGCCGTTCCCAACCCATACCATCCCGGGAGGATAATGCGGCTTTGCGTCCAGCTGAACACCCACGGAATCGCCCGCAGTTGATTGATATCGTTGGTGCTGGATCGCTTGGCAGGTCGGGATCCGAACTGCAATCGCGAGATCGCATCAATCGGTGTTGCATGGTAGAAGAAGGTCACGAAATCCGGATCGCCATAGACGAGATCGCGATACTTCCTGGTGGAAACTCCATCCATGCGCTCCATGATCTCGGCAAACCGCGCGGCTTCTTCCGGGGTTTCATCGCCACCGTCCCAATCTCGCAGCGGGAACGACTTTGCCAGGACAGCGCCGATGGCGAGCTCCAGTTCGCGGTGGGCGATTTCCGGATTGGCATAGCGGGTCGAGATGACCTCACCTTGCTCGGTCATCTTGATGCGCCCCTGCACCGTGTTGTGCGGAAGCGCCAGAATCGCCTTGTTGGTGGGACCACCTCCCCGACCGACGGCACCGCCACGACCGTGGAAGAACTCGAACTCCACATCAAATTCGGCAAAGAGGGCGGCCAGATTCTGTTGCGCGCGGAAGAGGCCCCAACTGGAGGCAAAATACCCGGCGTCCTTGTTGGAATCGCTATAGCCAACCATCACTTCCTGCACACCACCACTGCTCTCGAGCGCGAGACGATATTCCGGCATCTCCAACAGCGTACGCATGGTGACGGGCGAATCGTGGAGTGTCTGCCGATCTTCAAACAGCGGCACAATGCGAAGCTTCGCGTTCTCGCCACCGACTCCACACAGCCCGGACTCCTTCATCAGCAACAGGACTTCCAGCATATCCGCCGGCGAGGCTGCGTTGGAAATGATGTAGGCCGGCGATTTGCCGGTGTGATGATCCAGCAGGTGATCACGGATGGTATCGAAGGTGGTAAGTACTTCCTGGGCGACATCCGGGCAATCGGTTTCGTGATCGTAAACCAGAGGTCGCGGTTCGTTGATGATGCGCTGGAGCAGGGCCGCTCGCTCATCTACATCGAGTTCGGAATAGTTCTCTTCTACCCTTGCGTGGCGCAGCATCCAGTCGACAGTCAGATGATGCCGGCCGGCGTGATCACGCACATCCAGCATGGCGAGATGGAAGCCAAACACTTCGACCAGACGGATGATGTCCTTCAGATCGCCGTTGGCGATTCGGGACATATTCTGACTGCGCAGCGCCGCATCGACCAGGCGAAGATCGTCCAGCAGTTCGTTCGCGTTTTGATAACCAGTGCTGAGTCGATTTCGACTCGCCTCGAGACGCTCGCGCATAAGCGTGAGGACCTGGCGGTATGGTTCGCCCTCGTTGTACACCGCGAGCTCGCGGTAGCGATCGGGGAACATCTCGCTGTATCGCTCCAGCAACGGATCCAGCATGGGTGTCGGCTTCACCATCGCATCGTGGACGGATACTCGACCCGCCAGCCATCGGAGACGATCGTAAAGTAGCTCGATGGCAGCGCCTCGCATGAGCTCGGTGGCTTCGATGGTGACATCTGGCGTGACAAACGGGTTGCCATCGCGATCGCCACCGATCCACGAACCGTAGCGGATAAACGATGGCACGGTGACGGTCTCGTCCGGGTATACCTCCGCCAATCCTTCTTCGATATCGCGATAGATATCCACCAATACCGGCGCGATGCTGACGTTGAAATAAACGAGGGTGGCGCGGAGTTCATCCTGCACAGTCGGCTGCGTAATACGCAGTTCGTTACTGGCCCAGAGTCCCGAAATGGCAGAGGCCATCATGGTGCGAGCGCGATCGACTTCGCGCGGAAGTGCTCCCTGCTCATCGAGGCGCCGAATGGTGGCGAAGATGCGGGAAAGCTTGTCGATGATGGTGCGGCGCTTGGCCTCGGTGGGATGCGCGGTGAGCACAAAGCGGATATCCGCCTGATCCAGTAATGTCTGCATCTGGCTCGCGGTGATACCCCGACGCGCCAGTGCCGCGATGGCCTCGTGGATCGAGCCGCGACGTGGCGATTGCGGGTTGGCAGCCTCGCGTCGGCGCACGCGACGGATGCGCTCGCTATCTTCCACGATGTTGTTGAGCTGGAAGTAATTGGTGAAAGCACGAATGAGCATGCGAAGCTCATCGGAATCGGCTCCGGTAATGAGCGCATCAAGTTGACCACTGGCTGCCGGATCGCCTGCTCGAAGTGCCTTTGCTCCCGCACGCACAGCCTCTTCCAGCTCGAACGCATCGGCTCCGGCGGTCTCCTGAATCACATCACCCAGGATGCCCACCAGAAGATACAGGTCACTTGAGAACGAACGCTCCACTTGCACGGAACTCACCATGGATGCTATGTACCCCGACTCCAAACCGAATGTCTGCACGTTGACTGTACACTACCAATCGTCGGCGAGAAGCGTTTGGTTACAGGAGAATTACCGAAAGCATGAGTGGCGGCAGCGGTTCCGATAACCACGTGGTCCAGCGCTGGAGCAGGTGGCTTGTGCGTCACGCACAGGCAGTGCTGATTGCATCGGTGCTTCTTTGTGCATTGCTCCTACCACTTGCGCTGAACGCCACCCAGAACACCGTTCCGGATGGCTGGTTACCGGACGCGGCTTCTGCGGTGCAAGTGCAGGAATTCACTGCCGACGAGTTCGGACGCAGCAACACCACCTATTACCTCCTCTTCAGCGATTCTTCCGGCGAACTCCAGGCTTCCGATCCCGAATTCGTGCAGGAAGTCCAGTTCGTGGTGCGGCCACTCCGGGCGATTGAGGGTGTCGATTCCGTTCTCACCTGGGGCACCACTCGCAGCGATCTGCTCAACGAGATCCTGTTGGCGGATGACGGCAAAAGCAGTCTCGCGATTATCACGCTCGATTCCGAACCAAAGAGCGGTTTCGGCACCCCGGAATGGTTGCGGGACCAACTTGGCGAAACCGATTTGCAAGTACAAATCACCGGCCTGCCGGTGGTGGGCGAAGACTTCCGCATCGTTGGACACAATGATTTGGTGCGAGCAGAACTCATCGCCCTGCCGGTCACGCTTGTTCTGCTCGTTGTCGTGTTTCGAGGAGTGCTAGCGGCAGCGGTTCCAGTGGCATTAGCCGCCGGCAGCATGATCATCACTCTCGCCACGATGTCGGTGATGGCGAGGTATACCGCCGTGAATGTGTTCACGGTGAACACGGTGACCATGCTCGGGCTCGCAGTAGGGATCGATTACGCACTCATCATCGTCAGTCGATTCC
>JAFAEA010000163.1 GCA_023424355.1 Chloroflexota bacterium
GCCCCAGGGAGTTTCCCAAGTGGGTTCACCAGGCTGGGCTGCCTGCCAGAGCACGAAATCGAGCGGGTTCTGCTTGTTTGGATCGTTGGGATTGTTACCGCGTTCGTATGCCACCGGCAACATCTCGTGTGGATCCAGGTGACTCAGCTTGCCGAATTCCTTGGCCTTATGTACGGAGAAGTACACGCTGCCGTTCACGGGGTAGGCGAGGCCTTTATCGACCAGAACCTCGATCAATGCCACCATTTCGTCGATGTGCTCCGTGGCGGCGACATAGTGGTCGAACGGAATGAAGTTCATGTTCTTCATATCGGTGAGGAGCTTCTCAGTCTCCTGATCACCGAGTTCTCGCCAGCCCATGCCAAGTTCTTTGGATTTGCGCAGCACATCGTCATCAATATCGGTGACGTTTTGGACATACGTCACATCGTATCCACGATGGCGCAGGTAGCGCACCAACACATCGAATGTGAGAAAGGTGAATGCGTGGCCGATGTGGGTTGTATCGTACGGCGTAACTCCGCACACATAGACGCCAACATTGTTGTCATCCACAACAAAGTCTTCCACTTGTTGAGACATCGAGTTATAGAGCCGCATTGGTCGGTGCTCCAGACATGTTCATGCTGTTCAAAGTGCCCAAGGGTACCGTTTCTGTAAGTACCCGTAACGATCGCAGTGTATCAGCAAATGGTCAAATGGATAGCTACTTCATTATGGGAACAATCGGGAATCGAATCGCGCGTCGCTGGTATGATCTTCATGAGGAATATTGATTCAGGAGGTTCAATGCGCGCTTTTTTATCTTCCATGCTCACTGCGCTTCTTATGCTCGCGATTGTGCTGATTCCGGTTGCATCGGTCGCTGCCCAAACGAGCACACCTGAAACCGCCTTTGGCGTGGATCCGAACGCGAAATGCGCCGCAAGCCGGCTTCGCGTTGGCGATTTGAAGGATATCGATACCTCTGGCGATACCACCATTGAGCGAGGTGCAGAACGTGCCACGCAGGAAGCGCAAGCCTGGCAGGCGGACGCCCGCCTGTTCACGCTTCGCCTCGGCTGCCCACTCCTGGTGACCGGTGTGAAGTGGGAGGGCGTGTATTTCTCCGAATCCGCGCAGGCATTTTATGAGACAGATACCGGCAAAGTCGAACCTGTGGAGGTCGATCCAGAACTCATCCCGACACTCGCTCCGGGCTCGCTCCGAATGACGATGGTGTACAACGCCCTCATCGAATACGGTTTCACCGATGATCTCCTTCTCACTGCCCAGGGCGGCGTGACTATCAAGACCTCAACCAACGAGCTGCCGTTTGGTCCACCAGATGCACCTCGCGGAAACGTGTATGCCCATCTTTCCATCGAACAGCAGGATGTGATTGTGGATGTTTGGGTTTCGATGACAAACGGTGCTGTGTACGTCTACAAACCGATTTAGAAGGATGTGAAATGCCTGAAGCTTCGATCACAAGCCGGATTTTGGAAGTGCTGGGGCATAGCCCATCCGGGTTCTTTTCCGATTTCGATGGGGTTTTGAGCGAGATTGCGCCGATACCAGACGCCGCGGTCGCGTATCCAGGTGTGGTGGATGCCGTCGCCGGAATTGCGAGCAAGGTGGATCACGCCGGCATCATCACTGGACGTGCCGTCGGCGATATCGCCAGCCGCATTGATATCAGTCAACTCATCGTTGTTGGCAATCACGGGCTGGAATGGAGCGAGCGCGGTGCGCTGCGAGATCATCCCGCAGGGCTTGCTTCCATTGATGCCATCGCAGAAGTGCTGGATCAAACGAAGGCCGAGCTTGCTGGCCAAACCGATGTGACCAGGCTGATTTGGGAGAACAAACGCCTGAGCGGCACCATTCATTTTCGTAATGTCGAAGATCCTGCCGAGGTGGAACTCTTGCTTCTTCCAATTGTGCAGCCATTGGCCGAAGCAAACGGTTTGCGCTGCACACCTGGCAAGATGATTGTGGAACTTCGACCCACCGCACTGGTAACCAAGGGCACGGCGCTCGGCGAGATCGTTGAGAAGTATTCGCTCGAATCCGCCGTGTTTATTGGAGATGATGTTACCGATGTGGATGGCTTCCGAGCGCTGCATGAACTCCGTAACAAAGGCAAGCATACTCTCGCAATTGGCGTGGTGACGCCTGATTCGCATCCGGATGTCACGGCACATGCCGATGTGATGGTCACCTCAGTCGAAGAGATTGTTGGGGTGCTGACCGAAGTGGCAAAAGAACTGGGAGCAAACACATGAAGCGCCTGATTTTCGCAATCCTCGCTATGTTGCTCGTCGCACAGCCGGCAGTCCTCGCTGCACAAGAGACGCTGCCACCATGGCGTCAGGAGCTGCCAGCAGGGCGCGAACGAGCCACGATCATGGTTGGAGTAACCGAACTGGATGTAGACCTCGCCATTACCCCAGATCAGCAGCAACTAGGGTTGGGGTACCGGAACGGGCTCGATGAAGGCACTGGCATGCTGTTTCTCGGCGATGCTCCCCGAACCCGCACCTTCTGGATGAAGGGTATGAGGTTCTGCCTCGATATCATCTGGATCGAGAATGGTGAGATCACCGGTGCGGCGGAATCAGTCTGCCCGGATCCAGTCGGCACCGAGGATGCCGATCGTGCTCGCTTCAACTCAGAGGTTCCGGTCACGCATGTGCTGGAAGTGCCTGCCGGTTGGATGCAGGAGCACGGCTACGGCCCCGGAACACCAGTCTATTTGGGCGATCTGGGGTCCTAAAAATCCCGTTCGGCCGTTTTCAGGGCTTTTTCCAGCCGCGACTGGCGAACGCTCATGGTCACATCGCCACGCGTGCGCTCGAGCACCCCCCGGAACTGATCGGTGGTGCGACGCAATCCTCCGGTAATCGAATCCGGAAAATCGATCGTCACCAACAGCCCGTATACGAGATCCATCGTTGAAAGTAATTTCTCGGCGAGCTCAACATCGTCGTGACGGAGTGCATCCAGCGTGTCCCGGCGGAGCTCGCTGGCCGCCTCGGCAAGGCCATTAAGCCAGGCTGTGTCTTCGACACCCACCTCATCTGGACCCGGAATTGCTTCGTCCGCCAGCATCGCTCGCGTGA
>JAFAEA010000203.1 GCA_023424355.1 Chloroflexota bacterium
CCGATGATCGATTGGTGCTCCAGGCAACATTTGAGAGCAGAGATTCTGGAATCATCGTTGTTGCGACTGATGGAACCGTAGAGCAGGTGAACACGGAAGCGATCATTCTCCCAAGCCTGTTGGATGCGAACGAATCGCACGCGGTTATGTTTGACTCCGCCGTAAGTCGCTATGCGCTGGTGCCTCTGGATGGTAGCGGTGACATTGAATATGCGGACGAATATTTCTCCCTCTCACCCGAACCCGTGACCGTAGTGAGTGCCCCTATTTGCGGACCGAATGCCAACGAGTTCGCGGTGCTGACCGAGGCCGACGATATTCAACGCGTACTCATCATGCGTGATGGCGAGCGACGCAGTCTCGGCAAACTGGATAAACCTGCAATCTCCCCTCTACTCGACTGGCAAGGCGATACCCTTTTCATTGGCGACAGGGAAAAGTACTGGTTGATCGACGTGGCTGAATAGCGGAGTCGCAATACTCCACAAACAAGACAAAGAGGCAAATATTACCCTCTGCCTTTTTTGACAATACACGCTATATGCGAATGCCGACTAATGCATCTCGACGTAGCGATCACGCTCCCATAATCGATGAGCATGATCGTGCCATTTTGGGCTATCAGTGCAGTGACTGGAGACTCAAAGGTCTATGCTGATCCTGGCGTGCAAGCGATCCACATTGACTTCAGCCGCATGTGGAAACTCAACGACGGAGAGATTGTGTTTGCTGCATCTGCTTTCGAATATGGTCGAAACCATCTCCTAGGTCCGTCCATTCAGTTGATCACGCAGGAAGCGCAGTTCCTCTGGTGATACTGGATCGAGGAGTTCCCACACGATCACTCTGTCTTCGCTGTTCTGCAGAAAATCCAGTGTATCGTCGCCTGGGAGAGTATCGCCTTCATAGTGCAGATATCCACCTACACTCAGATGGATCGACAAGAACCCGTGCGAAACAGGCGTGTCGATTTTCTCAATGTCTGACCATGGAATAGGTTGATGTCGGCCAAATCGCAACGCTTGCGGTGTAACGGTCAATCTCCGGGGCAGATCGCGAATCTCCATCCAAAACACAATAATCGCAGCGGAAAACATGGAGACCGCAACCAGCAACGGGCCGTAGTGACTCGAATCTGGAACAATCCAGAGCAGTCCGACTCCGAGCAGTGCGATTGCAATTGGGAAGGAAAACTTCGAAAAGAGGCTTGCTGCGGTCACCTGCGGGATTTCGACTTTTCCCTGCGTTTTCAATTGAAGGTGTAAATGTTTCGTCAACGCGGGCATCTTGAGTACAAAACCTCCACTGCCCAAGAACTGTACCAACATAATCGGGCCAGGGAATTCTCCCTGGCCCGATTTCGTAACAAATGAGTCTCTGTAGCTCTAGTACATTTCCATGTAGCGATCTCGCTCCCACTGGGAAACATGGAGGCGGAAGGCGTTCCAATCGGCGGTCTGGCCTTCGATCAGGCGCTCGCTGGTGTGCTCACCGAGTGCAGCGCGCAGAACCTCGTTCGCCTTGAACTCCTCGATTGCCTCACCCAGTGTGGCGGGCAGGGTCGGGATGTTGCGTCGCTTGAGATCCTCATCCGTGAAGTGGTAGAGATTCTCCTCCACCGGATCCTCGAGCTCCAGCTCGTTCTCGATGCCATCGATACCGGCGGCCAACATCGCAGTGAAAGCGAGGTACGGATTGCAGCTCGGATCCGGGCAGCGGAGCTCAACACGGGTGGCGTTGAGGTTTCCGGAGCGAATGGCTGGCACGCGGATGAGTGCCGATCGGTTGGTGCGAGCCCAGGCCACGTATACCGGAGCCTCGTAGCCCGGCACCAGGCGGCGGTAGCTGTTCACCAACGGAGCGATAACTGCAGCGAGGCCGCGGGCGTGCTTCAGCTGGCCAGCAATGAAGTGCTTGGCAACCTTGCTGAGGCCGTATGGATCGTTCTCATCCACAAAGGCGTTCTTGCCCTGCGCGGAGTCGAGGAAACCAAAGCTCTGGTGCACGTGCATACCGGAACCATTGATGCCTTCCATTGGCTTCGGCATAAAGGTGGCATGCAGGCCGTGCTTCTGGGCAATGGCCTTGAGGATGTACTTGAAGGTGACGGCGCGATCGGCAGTTGGGATCGCTGGACCGTACTCAAAATCGATTTCGTGCTGGCCGATGGCAACCTCGTGGTGGCTGGCCTCAACATCGATACCCATTTCCATGAGTGCGCGCACCATATCCTTGCGGACAGTGCTGGCGAGGTCGGTGCTGAGATCGAAGTAACCACCGCGGTCGTGCGGCAGCGGGGCGATTCCACCATGCTCGTCGCGCTCGAACAGGAAGAACTCCAGCTCCGGGCCGGCATTGAAGGTGAAGCCGAGCTCGGCGAGCTTCTCGATCTGGTTCAGCAGCAGACCACGAGGATCGCCCGGGAATGGCTCGTTGTTCGGGTTGTGCACCCAGCAGATAACGCGGGCGGTGGTGAACTCGCCGCGCTCCCACGGGATAACGGCGAAGGTGGAGAGATCCGGTACGAGGAACATATCGGATTCGGCGATGCGGGTAAAGCCGGCGATGGAGGAACCATCGATCCACTGACCGCGCTCCACGATATCGGGGAAGATACCGGCTGGAATGGTGACACTCTTCACCATGCCCATCACATCGGTGAACTGGAGGTTGATGAACTCAACATTCTCCTCGGCGATCTTGGCGAAGATCTCTTCCGGGGTCGGTTCCTGGCCCAGGAGCCGCATGCGGGTTTCATATACTTCGGGGATCGCATCCTCAAACATCTTGGTCGGTGCCATTGTTGTTCCTGCTCCTGTACTGCGTACCTTACGGTCACCAGGTTGCCCCGGTGCGTGACATTTCACAGTTCAAAGTTTGCAGGTAGTGGATGTTGTGGCCAATGTGCATGCTGGTGATATGTTTCACAAGTAATTGTGCAACATGCACTACGGCGACACCCAATTGTGCGCAGTGCCAAATTTCTCTTGGGCAGAAATGCCCGGAACTGTGCAATTCCGGGCAATATTGGGCAAGGCGAACAGTTAGCCGAGGGGTTCGAAACGCTGCGGGAAGCCTTCGGGCGAATCCTCCCCCTTCTCCTGCATGCCCCACGGCAGCATGTGCATAAAGCCCTGACCGGGCATGGTGGATTCGATTCCTGCCACGCTGCTGCTCCATGTGCGATACACCTTGCCGTCATCGTCCTTCATGAACACGTTGATACCGGGGAAATCGCCAAAGCCATCGTTGATCACTTCCATTTCCTCGCTGAACTCGGTAGGTGCGGAGTACCAGGGAATCTGGATTCCCTTCTGCTCTGCCCATTCGGCGAGCTTCTCGTATGGCGCGCGGCTCGTGAGGATGTAGCGGGCATCGCGCTTGTTCAGCTCGGCGTTGATGGCGGGTCCGTGGCTTTGCGCGTACATAGTGCAGTGCGGACAGCCCTTGCTCCAATCTGGCGCATACATAAAGTGGTAGATAACAAGTTGCTGTGCATCGCCGAAAACATCGGCGAGTTTCTGCTCGCCGTCGGGACCGGTGAGGGTGTAATCACCCTCGACCGGCGCCATTGGAAGCCGACGTCGGGAAGCTGCGACAGTTTTGATGTGCTGCTGCAGATCGTCTTCAACCGCGGCATGCTCCGCGAGTGCGGCCTTCCACTCGGTAGTGTCAACAATTGGCGGTGTGGTGGTGGTGGTCATGTGTGTCTCCAAAGTCCTGAATGTAGCCCCGTGCTTTATGCACGGGAGGCGGAAACAATTCCGCAAGCAACGACATCAACGGAGGTCAATCGTAGGCCCGCCATTTACTGGCGGGTTGGACGGACAATTCCCGAATGGTGAAATTTCGCCTCCAACCCGTGGATAAACCACGGGTCCACGTTTGGCCGTTTGCATGATCGGTCGCAATTAATAGACCGAGAATGGTTGCGGCCAGCCTTCGGGTACTTCATCGTCCGTTACCTGACGGCCATATGGTGTGAGTTGCAGCACCAGATCACCGGTCACAGGGATCTCGCCAGAGAAGTCCGGCTTGTATGTGCGGTAGATATTGTTGTCATCGTCGCGAAAAAGAACCGAGAAGCCACCCATATCGTTATCGCCATCGATCGCATCCGTGGCCTGACTGAACTCGGTGGAGCCGCTGTACCACGGCGCCGCGATTCCCTTCTCTGCCGCCCATGCGTTCAAGGTCTCGATCGGGGCTCGACTTACCAGCACGAAGCGGGCATCGCGCCCTTCGATGTATCCGGCAAAATCGTTCCCGAGTTCGCTCATGTAACGGGTGCACAGCGGGCACCCCTTCTTCCATTCCGGGCCATACATGAAGTGATAGACAACCAGCTGATGCTTGCCCTGGAACAGATCGACCAGCGAATGCTCGCCTGAGGCATCGGTGAAGTTGAAATCTCCTTCCAGCGGGGTCATGGGTAATCGCTTTCGCGCAGCGTTCACTTTCGCGATCTGCTCGCCCAGCGCATCTTCGCGCTTGCGTTGTTCGGCAACGGCGTTGTTCCAGGTATCCAGATCCACAACGTCCGGTTTCGGCAAGGTCATAAAAGCCACCTTTCAATCTCGCATTTCGGCGCTTCTGCGCTCTACGGAAATACTCTGATTTGAGCATAGGATTACCCACCGATGGAAGCTTCTTGATTCTTGCGATTACACAAAAAGGGGATGGTGGCCGTGCGCCACCATCTCCTTTCTTCACTGAAGCTGAGTCAATCTACATCGCGGGTGCGGATGAGCCACCAGCTCAATCCGAGGGACACCACGATCCACATGGTCAGTACCACCAGCGATTGAGAAACACCTACAAACGGTCCGTTGAACCCACCGGGGCCGTCATCGATGGTGCCACCTCCCATGAGCGGCTCGATGAGTGAATAGGAATTCGCCCGGATGAATCCGTTGATGAGTGGCGAGAGCCAACTGATGTTGTCGGCGAAGTTGCTGATGAGACCTTCTAGCATGATCGAATAGATGATTCCGATGCCGATGGCCATTGATGTTCCGCGCGTGAGCGTCGCAAGGAGAATACCGATCGCTGCCCAGGCGAACAGGATGAACCAGCTGGCGAGCGTGCCCATAAGCAGATCGCTGACTGATGGCCAGCTGATTGCAGCACCATCGGCGACAGCGATGATCACACTGGCGATAGCCCCAAGCACGAATGGCACAGCAGCGAACAACAGAATCACGATTCCGATCGCAATCACTCTCGCTGTGGTTACCAGCCCTCGTTGCGGCCTCTGGGTGTACATGGTTTTGTGCGTACCCCATCCGTACTCGCTGCCGACAGTAATCACGCCGAGCATGAGGGTGATGGCACCGCCGTAGAACGGAACACCGGTGACCAGATTCGCCACCAGATTCTCTGGCAACAACATGTCTGCCAGCATGGGGTTGCCACCTGCATCGTTTTCGAGCAGGTACGGCAGCAAATAGCCAAAGAACACCGCGAGTGCTCCCCAAACGCCGAGCAACACCCAGGTGGAGGCTCTTTTACGCAGTTGAAACAGTTCTGCAAGGACAAGATTCTTGAGATTAGCTGACATGGTAAACCTCCTGATTCCCAACGACTTTTGATTCGACAGATGTGTGTGCCTCATGTGGTGTGGTAAGCCGCAGGAAGATGGATTCCAGCGAAGCGCGATCTCTGTGCAACTCCTGAACGGCAATGCCATCGGCAACGAGGCGAGCATTGATCATGGCTGGATCGATTTTCGGAGTCATCAGAATGCGAAGAGATTCGCCTTCCTGCCTGGCATCGATCTTCATGGCGCCAAGTGTGTGCTGAGCCGCACGGATTGGCGTGGCCTGAATTACCAACTGATCTGTACCGCGGAGCTCATCAACTGTTCCTTCGGCTACGAGCCGTCCACCGCCGATGATTCCCACGCGATCACAAATCTGTTCAACCTCCTGCATCAAATGACTGGAGAGAAGAACCGTGTGGCCCGCGCGACCGAGATCTCGGATGAACGATCGCATCGAAGCCATACCTGCGGGATCAAGTCCGTTTGTCGGTTCATCCAGAATGAGCAGGTCGGGATCCTTCAGCAGAGCCGCGGCTACACCCAGACGCTGTTTCATGCCAAGGGAATATCCCTTGAAGGCGTCATCACTCCGGTCCAGAAGCTCAACTGTTTCGAGGCAGCCATCGATCCGCGAAAATGGCACCCCGGCGTAACGCGCCAGTACCTTGAGATTTTCTCGACCAGTGAGGTGCGGCCAGAAGGCAGGCGTCTCGATCATGGAGCCGATTTTCGCCAAACCATCCGGGTGCCCGGCCGGGTGGTCCAGGACCGAGATTTCGCCTTCGTCGGGTCGAATGAGACCCAGCAGCATCCGCAGTGTGGTTGTTTTACCGGCACCATTTGCGCCGAGAAAGCCGTAGATTTCACCTTTTCGGATTGTGAGATCCAGATGATCAACCGCAGTGATATCGCCATACCTTCGCGTCAGCCCGCGGGTCTTTACTACTGCTCCATCGGTGTTTGGTGTGGACATATTCAACTCCTTCCATGTATCGCATTCAGCTTTGTTGCTGATCTGACTCGATCATGAAAGAGAGGTGTCAACAGCCATATCCGGATTTCTCAACAGACTCTCAACAACGTGTTTATAACCGGTAATAGCTGGAGTTTTCACCTCGAATTGCCGAAGAAATGGCTCAATACTGCAGGGGTACTACACTGGCACCACAGGCAGAGAGGCAAACCATGACAAACCAAACAGTGCTGATTGTTGATGATGAGCCGGACATTGTGACGCTGGTATCCGACTTCCTGCTGGCCGATGGGTACACCGTGAAGACCGCCACAAATGGCAACGAGGCACTGGCCAGCATTGCCGATGGCGAAATCGATTGCGTGCTTCTGGATGTGATGATGCCTGGCATGAGCGGCTTCGATGTGCTGCGGTCGATCCGTACCTCCAGCAACATTCCCGTGCTCTTTCTGAGCGCAAGACAGGAAGACAGCGACAAGATTCGCGGACTTGGCATGGGTGGCGATGACTACATCGTCAAATCGGCCACACCGGCAGAGATCGTGGCGCGGGTGAAGGCAGTCCTCAGGCGTGCAGGTGACAGCGGCGATCCTCGCACGGCAATCGTTGCCGT